>DASYBH010000283.1:0-11981 GCA_036500885.1 Candidatus Dormiibacterota bacterium | reverse complement strand
TCCGCGGCGCCTGCCGGAGGGCCTCCAGGCCGCCGGACCGCTGGAGCTCGTCCCGCAGGTCCCACCGCTCGTCCACCCGCGCCTCCCCACCGGCAGGAGCGACCACCTCGACGAGGTAGCCGCCGAGCGCCCTGCGCGTGTCGAACCAGCGGTGGACCGCGCCGTCGACCGTCGCACCCTGGCCGGCCTGGACGCCGAATTCCCGGAGACGCGCCGACAGCTCGCGGAGGGCTGCCTCCGACAGGGTCGAGACGCAGATCGAGTGGATGCCCTCGCCGCGCGTCACCAGGAACTCGGCGAACGTGCTCAGGCCGCCGGCCGGCTGCACCAGCCGGAAGGTGATGCCGTGCGGGGTCGACCCGGTCGCTGTCGAGTAGGCGTAGGGCGTGACGAACCCGAACGCGCTCGTGTCCCGCAGCCGTTCGGCCGTCTGGTGGGCCACGTCCCAGCGCTCGATCCCGTACACGATCGTGTGGTTGCGCGCCGCCACGCGCAGATCGCTCACGACCACGCTGACGTGGTGGAGCCGGTCGACGGGGATCACCGCCCGTCGCGCTCCAGCAGGAGGTACGGCCGCTGCACGAGCTCCGCCACCCGGCCCAGGAAACGGGCCGCCGGCGCGCCGTCGTTGACCCGGTGGTCGAACGTCAGGCTCAGCGTGGCGACGCGGTGCGGGACCACGGCAGCGCCCTCGAACGCGGCCACCTCGCGGACGCGGCCGACGCCAAGGATGGCGACCTGCGGCGGGTTGATGATCGGCGTGAACCCGTCGACCACGGTGGACGCCAGCGACGTGACAGTGAAGGTGCCGTCCTCCACGTCAGCCTGCGTCAGGCGACCCGCCTCGGTCCGCCGCGTCAGCTCGCGCAGGGCACGCGCCACGTCCTTCAGAGAGCGGCGGTCCACGCCGCGCAGCACCGGGACGACCAGGCCCTCCTCCTCGTCGACGGCGAGGCCGATGTCCACAGAGCCCGGCAGCACGATCCGGTCGCCCTCCAGCCGGGCGTTGAGGCGCGGGTGCTCGCGCAGCGCCAGGGCGCAGGCGCCGACCAGGACCCTGGTGAGCGTGAGCAGCACGCCGTCGTCCGCCCACTCCCGGTTCAGGCCCTCGATCAGCTCCAGCGCCGCGTCCACCCGCACCTCGCTGGTCAGCGTCAGGGCCGCCGCGGACCGCTGGCTGCGCAGCATGCGCTCGCCGATCGCCCGGCGCCGCCCGGTGTACGCGAGCGAGTCGTCCGCGGGACCGGCGGCGACGGGCGCGGAGGAGTGCCACGAGCGCACGTCATCCTCTCTTATGCGCCGGTCTCCCGACGCGGCTCGGAGCGCGGCGAGGTCGACGTTCAGCTCGCGCGCCAGGCGGCGGGCGGCGGGCGTCGCGGCAACCTCGGGCGGCGCGGTCGCGTGCGGCGCGGACTCCGGCTCGGGGCCGGCCAGCCTGCCCACCAGCGCGCCGACCTCCAGCAACTCCCCCTCCGGCGCCAGCTGCCGCAGCACCCCGGCGCCCGGCGACTCGACAGTGAAGCTCACCTTGTCGGTCTCGAGCTCGTAGAGCGGCTCCCCCTGCTGGACGCTGGCGCCGTCCGGCCGCAGCCAGGACACGAGCCGCCCCTCGGTCATCGTGTCCCCGAGCAGGGGCAGCCGGAGATCGATCGCCATCAGTCCCGCAGCGTGGCCAGGGCGGCGGCGACCACCGTACCGGCCGTCGGCAGGTAGGCCGCCTCCAGCAGGCCGCTGTACGGCACCGGCGCGTGCGGGCTGTTCACCGTCTTGACCGGCCCGTCCAGGTGGTCGATCGCCCGGTCGGCCAGGAGCGCGGCCACGTCCCTGGCCACGCTGCACCGCGGAGTGTCCTCGTCCACGATCACCGCGTGCTGGGTGCGGCGGACGGAGTCCACGAGCGCCTCCTCGTCGAGCGGCGAGAGGCTCAGGAGGTCGATCACCTCCGCCTCCACACCCTCGGCGGCCAGCCGCTCTGCCGCCTCCAGGCAGGCACTCGTAGACCAGGCCCTGGCCCATGGCGCCGTCGCCGAAGAAGGCGACAGCGACCTGCCGGGTGCCGCGCGTCTTCGCGGACAGCGCGGCGCCGAGCGCCAGCGGCGTGCCGGCGCCGACGACGCCGGTGGCGCCGAGCATGCCGACGGTCGTATCGGCGATGTGCATCGAGCCGCCCGTGCCGCGGTTGGTGCCCGTGGCCCTGCCGTACAGCTCGGCCATCATCCGGGCCACGTCGACGCCCTTGGCGATCGCGTGGCCGTGGCCGCGGTGCGTGCTGGCCACGTAGTCGTCGCGGTTCAGCCGGGCGCACACGCCGACCGCCACCGCCTCCTGACCGACGTACAGGTGGGCGGAGCCCTGGAGCGCGCCCGACGTGCGGAGCGCGTCGATCCGCTCCTCGAAGCGGCGGATCAGCACCATGCGCCCGTACATCCAGCGCAGCACGTCGAGGTCGTGGGGGGCCTCGACCGTCGAGGGCGACCCCGCCGTCACCAGAGCTCCTCCGTCGCCAGGCGGGCGCCCTCCGCCAGTGCGCGGAACTTGGCCCAGACGACGGTGGGATGGACCTCGGGCGCGAACGAGGCGCGCGAGGAGAAGCCGCAGTCAGCGCTGGCGATCACGTTCTCGCGGCCGACGAGCCTGGCGTAGGTCACGATGCCGTCCGCGATCAGGCGCGGGTGCTCGACGAAGTTCATCGCGTGGCTCAGGAAGCCGGGGAGCAGCACCTTGCCCTCGGGCAGGCGGGTCGTCTCCCAGATGCGCCACTCGTGCTGGTGGCGCGGGTTGGCCACCTCGAACGAGTAGGCGCCGGCATCCACCGACAGCATGAGGTCGGCCACGTCGGCCAGCGGCACGTCGTGCAGGCGCGGGCCGTGGTTGAGCCCGTAGCAGGTGTGGAAGCGGACCCGGTCCGCCGGTATGTCCCTGAGCGCGTGGTTGACGATCTCCACGTGCCGCTCGGCCGCGCTTCGGCGCTGCGCCTCCGTCGTGGACTCGTCGTCGCTCATGATCTCGAGCAGCCACGGGTCGTCCACCTGGAGGACGAGGCCCGCGTCGACGATGGCGCGGTACTCCTCTCGCAGCGCCTCTGCGATCGCGCACTCGTAGTCGTCGTCCGTCGCGTAGTGCTCGTTCCGGCCGAACCCCCTGGGCGCGGTGGCGGGCAGGAACCCCTCGGCGACGTCCACGTGCTCCAGCGCCGCCTTCAGGTTCGCGATGTCCCTCTGCACCTCGGCCTGGCCGGTGTAGGTCACCGGCTCACGGCAGACCATGACGTGCATCGGCGCCACCGCCGCCGAGTACTTCTTGAAGTAGCCCTCGTAGTACTCGGGGAACATCGCCAGCTCGCGGCGCCAGGACGGCGCCATGCTGGACGCCTCGGGCACCAGCTCGAACCCCGCCAGGCGCTCCTTGACGTAGGTGAGGAAGTTCACCTTGCCCATCTCGCCGTCCGTCACGACGTCGAGGCCCACCTCCTCCTGCTTGCGGACCACGTCGTCGACGGCCTCGCGCACCTCGCGTTCGAAGGCCTCCCTGTCGTACGGACGGCCGTGCTCCTTGTCGCGCATGGTCTCCAGCAGGCCGAAGGGCCGTGCCAGGCTCCCCACGTGCGTGGTCAGGATTCGATCGGTGCTTCGCTTCATCTGGGACCTCCCTTGCGCCCGAGCATCATCGAGACCATGCGGTCCACGGCGGTCGTCGCCGGCGGCGCGACCGGCTCCTTCACCCTGACGCTCCAGACCGTCTCCGGTCGGGCCTGCAGCAGGTAGAGATGACGCCCGCCGTCCGGGCCAGGGCCCATCGCCCATTCCATGTCGACCGGGCCGCCCAGAGCGCGCTCGGTCCGCTTGCCGATCGTCGCCAGGCGGACGACCTCCTCGTCGCTCAGGCAGCGAGCGCCGCCCTCGGCGTCGGAGAGCGCCTCGCGCCGCACCCCGCCGGCCGCCGGATCGAGCCGGTCGGCGAACGGCTGCGTCAGGATCGCCCGCGACCGGACCTCCAGCGTCACCTTGTCGACCGAGTAGCGATCCGGGGTCAGCTCGCCGCCCACCACGGGCAGTCCGAGCCCGAAGGCGGCCTCGATCGCGATCTGCGAGCGGTCACCCGTGACCGGGTCCAGGGTCAGCATCACGCCGGAGACCTCGGCCGCCACCATCCGCTGCACGAGCACGGCCATGGCCACGCCGCCCACCGGCAGGCCGAGTCGCCGGCGATAGCTGATCGCCTGGGCCGTGAACAGGCTGGCCCAGCACTCGACGATGTGCCGCGCGACCGACTCGTGCCCCGTCACGCCGAGGTACGTCTCCTGCTGGCCCGCGAACGACGCCTCCGCGGTGTCCTCGGCCGTCGCGCTGGACCTGACCGCCACCAGCGGGTCCGGCTCCCGGTCGAGCTCGGCATAGGCCCGCCCGATCTGCTCCACCAGGGCGCCGGGCAGCTCCGCGTGCGCGAACAGCGCGCGGATCTCCCGCGACGCCATCTCCTGCGCGGCCGGTTCGGTCGCGCCGTCGAGCAGTCGCTCCATCTCCGGCTCCAGGCCGCGTACCGCGACCCAGTCGCGGTACGCGTCGGTGGTGACGACGAAGCCGGGCGGCACGTCGGCCGCCTGCTCCAGCAGGCGGCCGAGGCCGAGCGCCTTCCCGCCGACCCGGCCGGCGACGTCCGGCGTGCACAGTCGCAGCGCCAGCACGTGCGGGTGCCCGGCCGGCCGGGGATCCTGGATGCTCACGGGAGCACGGTCACCACGCCGGTGTTGCCGTCCACGCGGATCCGGTCGCCGGTGCGGATCATCTTCGTCCCCCGGCCCGTGCCCACCACGGCCGGCAGGCCGTACTCCCGGCTCACGATCGCCGCGTGGCACATGATGCCGCCGAGGTCGGAGACGGTGGCCTTGATCCGGCCGAACACCGGGCCCCACGACGGCGCCGTGATCGGGCAGACCAGGATCTCGCCCTCCTCGACGCTCGGGATGTCGTCGGGCGAGAAGATCACCCTGGCGACCCCCTCCACCTCTCCAGCGGAGGCCGGCACGCCGCGGAGCTCCGTGGCCCCCTCCCCGGCGCCGTCGAGCCACGCCGCCACGCGGTCGGTGGTGAGGCCGTAGAGCATGATCATGAAGGGCTCATTGATCTCGGGCGGCATCGGACCGAGGGCCGGCTCTGGGTTCCAGCCGCGCAGCACCTCGATGATCTCCTTGCGCCGCGAGATCGTGGACCGCCAGTGCCGCTGCCGCGTCGGGATGGCGCCGTACGCCGACCAGGAGACGACCATGTCGTGCAGCGCCTGGCCGACGTCCCACCGGTTCAGGTAGAACAGGTCGTCCCTGTCCTCCAGCAGGCCGTTCTCGACCATGCGGTCGCCGATGTCGCGCATCTTGTTCCAGAAGTGCGTGTGGTGGCGGTGCTCGATGTAGAAGTTGTGGTTCTCGACGTACGGCGCCACGGTGCGCGCCAGCTCGACGTTCTGGTCGAACGCGGCCCTGTCGTCCGCCGACGTCAGCAGGGCGCGGTACTCGGTGGTCAGGCGCTCCCGGCGCTCCAGGATCTCGCCGGTCGGCCGGTCCAGCGTCTCGCCGCGCTCCAGCCGGTCCATGTACCCCTTGAGCGCGGCCCACGGCACGGTGAGGTCGTCGATCCAGGAGCGCTCGTGGTGGTACAGGCCGGTCCCGGTGGAGTAGTGGAACCACGGGTCCTTGGCGGCGTCGAGCGCGGCCACCCACTCGCTGCCGCGCGGGTCCTTTCGCAGCTCCTCCACAATCTGGTCCGGTCTGCGATCGGTGCGGAGCCGGTCGGCCAGACCCAGGTCCAGCGCCCTCCTGGCGAGCTTCTTCACCTCGTCGTCGGGCCGGAACAGCAGGATGTCGGCGCCGGCGGCCAGGTTCGCCACCGTCTGGTCGCCGATGCCGGGGAAGGCCTGCTTGCAGAACTGGTGCAGGTTCAGGTAGGCCCCGTAGCCGAGCACCAGCAGCTCGAAGTGGTACTGGTAGACCAGCAGGACGTTCTGGATGATCTGCTCGTAGGCGGTCAGCAGCCTGTGGCCGGTGCTGTAGCCGCGGCCCTCGAGGACGACCCGCTCGTCCTCCTGCCCGGTTGGCAGGTGGGGGATCTCGATCGCCCGCATCTCGGCGATCACGCCCTCCATCTTCGAGGTCCAGTGGTCGTAGAGCTCACCCCAGTGCTCGAAGTAGTGGCCCGCCCGGCGCAGGTAGAGCGGCACCCGCTCCTGGAGGACCGCGTCGCTCACCGGCAGCGGGGTGGTGTAGAGCCGGCCGTTCAGGATCCGGCTGGCGTAGCCGTTGGCGGCGGGGACGGCGAAGATCCGGGAGATGTTGGCGCTGGCCGCCATGAACCAGGCCTCGTGCACGATGGTGTCGAAGGGAACCTCGACCTCGGGCCTGTGCAGGCTGTCATAGAACCAGAAGAGGCTCTCCTCCCACTCGCGGTTCTCCTCGGAGAACAGGATGTAGGGCGCGTACATGCTCTCCCATCCCTCGGCGCCGGGGGGCGCGGGAGTCTCGAACGGGCTTGGGAAGCGGCGCCGGTCCGTCATCGTGGCCATCACTCTCCTCCTACTCCATCCTTGTGTGTCAGGTGGGCCCCCCGGCTGCCGGGTCCCACCAGGCGGTCCCGTCCGGCACCGCCGCCGCGCCGATCTCCTGCGCACGGCCGCGGTAGGTAACCAGCGCCGCGCTCAGGTCGGGCCGGAACCGGACCCTGACCTCCTCCGTGTTCAGAGGTTCCCCGGCATCGTGCCCGAGCGCCCACGTCGCGAACGCGCGCATCGGCCCCGAGTGCGTGCAGCACACGAAGCGGGTGCGCCCGTCGCCGCCCGAGACCAGCCGCACCGCACCTGCCCAGAAACGGCGCACGACCGCAACGGGGGGCTCGAACGTCAGCAGGGGACTGGTCATCCAGTACTCGATGGGGTCGCCGCCGCCGGCCTGCAGCCGCCAGAACCGGCTCAGCTCGAGCTGCCAGGCCGGACGCCCGGGTTCGAGCCCGGTCGTTCCCCACCGGTACGCGCCGGCTGCGCTGGTCGGGTCCATGAGGCCGGCTGGCGTCCAGAGCTGGAAGTTGCGGAACTCCACCGCGGGCTCGGGCCCGACCACCGTCACCTCCCTGCCGCGGCCGGCAAGGCCCTCCACCAGCCCGAGCCGGACCTGCTCCGCCGTCCGCGTGGCGCGTGCGGTCGGCGCGCAGAGCAGGTGCACCCTCTCTCCGTCCCGCACCTCCGCGGACAGGGTGTGCCCGAAGCGCCGGCACTGCCAGGTTCCTCGCGGCGTGAGGCCGGCGTCCGCCTGGTAGCTCTGCGTCTCGCCGTGGCGGACCAGGTGCAGGTCGACGAGGTTGCTCGGCACGGGCATCTCGGGGTCGCTCGTCGCCTGCCGCAGGGCGCGAGCCGTGTCAGGGCCGGCGGCGCCGTCGGGCGCGGTCGAGGACCGCAGCGAGAAGGGCAGCCTGGTCTGGTCAGGCTGCCGCCCTGCCACCCGGTCACGGTAGCGGAGCAGGTACGGGGGCTCCGGCTGCGCCTCGCCCATCCCGCCTACCGCCGCGCGACCAGGAACCGGGGGTCCAGCTGACCCTGGTAGTGGAAGAAGGCACGCCCGATCTCCTCCTCGGTCCAGGTGATGGGCTCGCAGTCGGGCTCCGCCAGGTAGCCGCCGGTGAACACCTCGTTGCGGTTGCCGAACGGATCGAAGAAGTGGACGGACAGGGCGCGCGTGATCCCCTGCCGGGTCGGGCCGGCCTCGATGTGGACGCCGTTGTGGGCGAGGACGTCCGCGGCCCTGCGGATGTGGTCCCAGTCGTCGACCCAGAAGCCGAGGTGGTGCAGCCCGCCGGCGGGGCCGCGCATGATCGCGACGTCGTTCGGGGTGCGCGAGCGCTCCAGCCAGGCGCCGAGCAGCGCCCCGCCGCGCGCGACCAGCCGCTCCGTCATGCGGAAGCCGAGCACGCCGGTGAAGAAGGCGGTCGCGCTGCCGACGTCCTCGGCGGCGAGCTGGATGTGGTCGAGCCGCGGCGGGTGGATGCCGAGCAGGCCCGGCGGCTCGGGTGGCGGGTTGACCCTGGGCAGCAGGTTGCCGACCCTGGACAGCGTGTGGACGAGCTCCACGAGGTGGCCGCTCGGCGCCTCGATGCGCACGGCCGCGCCCTGGCCCAGCTCCTCGCCGGCCGCCAGCCTGCGGACGGGGCAGCCGTGGCGGATGGCGGCCGTCTCCAGCGCCTCCAGGTCGTCGGGCCGCTCCACCTTGAAGCTGAGGTGCGCCAGCCCGGGGGTCGGGTGTGCGCGGAGCACCAGGGAGTGGTGGTCGTGCTCGTCCCAGCACTTGAGATAGACGCGGTCCTCCCCTCCCCCCCTCATCTGCCGGGGGGTCGGGGGGGGCAAGTCGTCTTCCTCCCGTGCCACCTCCAGCAGCCCGAGCACCTCGCTGTAGTACGCGGTCGCCAGCTCCAGGTCGGGGACCAGCAGCTCGACGTGCGACAGTCTCATGATGCCCAAAGCGGCTACCTCGAATGCTCCCTGAGGAGGTATGCGGAGCGGAGGATGTCGGGGTTGTCGCGCAGCTCCGCGGCCGTGCCGTGGTAGCGGACCCTCCCACCCTCGAGCACGTACGCGGTGTTGGCGAGACCGAGCGCGACGTGCGCGAACTGCTCGATCAGCAGGACCCCCACTCCGCCGGCGGCGATGGCCGAGAGCACCGGCACGAGCCGCTTCACGACCACGGGGGCGAGGCCGAGCGAGAGCTCGTCCACCAGCAGGATCGCGGGCCGCGAGACGACCGCCTGGGCGAGCACGACCATCTGCTGCTCGCCGCCCGACAGCGAGCGCGCGGACACGTCCCAGCGCGCCCTGAGCTCGGGAAACAGCTCCAGCGCGTGGTCGAGCCCACGGCGCGCCGCCTCCCGGCTGAGAGCGTAGGTGGCGACCTTCAGGTTGTCCTCGACCGACAGGTCGGGCAGCAGCCGCCGGCCTTCGGGAACGACCGCGACGCCGGCCGCCCGGATGCGCTCGGGAGCCAGCCGCGTCAGCTCCTGGGCGCCCAGGAGCACCCGGCCGCCGGCCGGCCGGAGGGCGCCACCCACGGCCAGCACCAGCGTCGACTTGCCGGCGCCGTTGGGGCCGAGCAGCGCCGTCACCTCGCCGGGAGGGATCTCCAGCGACACGTCGCGGAGCACCTCGCGCCCGGCCCTGGCGACGCTCACGCCCTCCAGGCGCAGGGCGACCGGCGCTGACGCCAACGCGCTCACAACTTCTCCTCGGTGCCCAGGTAGGCGCGCATCACGTGCTCGTCGCGCAGCACCTCCGCGGTCGGGCCGGCGGCGATCAGCTTGCCGAAGTCCAGCACCGCGGTGATCTGGCAGCAGGCCGACACGAGGCTCATGTCGTGGTCGACCAGGACGACCAGCGCGCCGAACTGCTCCGGGATGCGCGGGATCAGGCGGCCCAGGTGCCGGGTCTCATCCTCGGGCAGGCCGGCGGCCGGCTCGTCGAGGAGGACCACCCGCGGCTCGCCGACGACCGCCCTGGCGATCTCCACCAGTCGCCGCTCCCGCACGCCCAGCGTGCCGACCCTGAAGGGCGCGGCGCCGTCCAGGCCGACGAACTCGAGCGCCCTCATGACGTCATGCCGGCGCGTCGCCCGCCTGCCGCCCGAGTGCTCGTGGACCAGCGCGACGTTGTCGTACACCGAGAGCGCCTCGATCGCCTGCTCGGTCTGGAACGTCCGCCGCAGGCCCCAGCGGGCGCGCCGGTAGCCGACCATCGAGAGCAGGTCGTCGCCGAACGCGCGCACGGTGCCGGCGGCCGGCGATACGAAACCGCTCAGCACGTTGAAGAACGTGGTCTTCCCGGCACCGTTGGGGCCGATCAGACCGCAGGTTCCCGCCGGGAACCGCAGGCTCATGCCGTCCAGCGGGGTGACCCCGCCGAAGCGGACCGTCAGGCCCGATATCTCGATCATGGTGCGGCCGCCCCGCCGCCGGTGGCCTTCCCGGCGAGCCCGGCCAGCGTGCGGCCCAGGTTGGCGAGATCCCTGGGCACCTGGACCGCGAGGCCCGCCGGCGCGGTCAGCATCACCTGGAGGACGCCGAGGCCGAACAGGATGGTCAGAAGGTCCGGCGGCAGGCCCCAGCTCTTGAGGAGCTCGGGCAGCAGCTTGAGGAGGAGCGCGGCGACCACCGGGCCCCAGAACGTGTAGATGCCGCCCATCAGGACCACGGCCAGCAGAGTGATGGAGTCCTGCGTCGGGAACTCGTAGGTCGTCAGCCCGCCGGCGCTGGCGGCCAGGAGGGCGCCGGCGACGCCGGTCATGAACGACGCCAGGGCGAAGGCCCACAGCTTGTACAGGGTCACGTTGACGCCGGCCGCGATCGCCGCCGCCTGGCTCTGGCGGATCGCCGCCCAGGCCCGGCCCGCCCTGCCCGACACGTGCGCCGCGGCGAGCAGGAACATCAGGGCCGCCACGATGACCACGGCGCGGAAGTACGCCGCGGTGGACTGGAGGATCTCGGGCCGCGCCAGCGAGGCCGAGACGGAGCCAGCCCTGCCGAGCGAGTAGCCGAGGAAGCCGGAGCCGCCGTCGGGGAAGTTCGTGACCTGGAGGGCCACCGTGATGGCGGCGGCGGCCATCAGGGTGATCAGGGCCAGGTGGAGGCCGCTCAGGCGGAGGGCCGGCAGGCCGATCAGCGTGCCGATCGCGCCCGTGATCAGGCCGGTCACCAGCAGCAGCACCGGGAACGGGAGCGAGGTCGCGAAGCCGAGCCGGAGCGCCACCCACCCGCCGACCGCGAGCAGCGCGATCTGGCAGAGCGACACCAGCCCGACCCGGCCGATCAGGAGCGCCAGGCTCAGCGCGACGATGCTGTAGATCGCGACCGACGTCGAGATCTGCAGCCAGAAGCCGCTGACCAGCGAGGGCAGCGCCAGGAGGACGAACGCCAGGAGCGCCGCGGCCGCCGTCGCGCGGACGGCGATCGCGCGCTCCACGCGGGGCAGCATCCCGCGCCTGGCGGACGCGCTCACGCCGCTTACTCCCCCCCTCATCTGCCGGGGGGTCAGGGGGGGCAAGTCGTCTTCCTTCGACTCGGCGACGCTCACGTTGCGCTCAGGCGGCCGCGGCCCCGACCGAAGCCGAACCACAGCAGGGCCACGATCGCGAACAGGAACGGCGTCATCGTGCGGTACGGACCGACGGCGTCGAACGGGGCCGCGGCGGACTGGACGACGCCGATCGCCAGCCCCGCCACCATCGTCGCCGTCAGCGACTGCAGGCGGCCGATCAGCGCCGCCGACAGCGACGCGATCACCAGGAATGTCAGGCCGACGATGTCGAGCCCGACGAGCGTCGACAGGAGCAGCCCGGTGGCGCCGGAGAGCAGTCCTGAGCCGAGCCAGGCGGCCGCCTCCACCCGGCGCACGGGCACGCCGAGCATGGCGGTGATCTCGCGGTGGCTGGCCAGCGAGCGCATGGCCGTGCCGATCCGGGTGAAGCGGAGGAAGGCGGCGGTGGCGCCCGTGACCACGATGCCCAGGCTCAGGCCCAGGATCTGCGTCGCGTTCACGCGGACGCCGGAGAGCTCGAACGCGATCTGGGTCGTGGGCAGGACGAGGGAGTGGGCCTGGTAGCTCCAGGCCCACGACATGACGCCGAGCAGGATCAGCGCGAAGCCGAGAGTGGCCACCGCCTTCACCAGCGGGTCGCGCTGGGCGAGCGGTGGCCCGAAGAGCATTCCGTAGAGCAGCGTCACCGCGCCGCCGAACGCGATCGCGACGAGGTAGGCCTCCCACTCGGGCAGCAGCAGGACGTTGATCAGGGACCAGGCGATCAGCGCACCCAGCGCGCCGACCGCGCCGTAGGCGAGGTTGAGCACGCCGGTCGCCCGGAACAGGACGACCATGCCGACGCCGGACAGGGCGAAGACGCCGCCCAGGGCCAGTCCCAGAACGAGGTACGGCCTGAGGTCAGGCACGGGCGGCGATCCCCCTCA
>DASYBH010000282.1:0-2057 GCA_036500885.1 Candidatus Dormiibacterota bacterium | reverse complement strand
CGTGCCGACTCGACGCCTCGTCGAGGACCACGAGCCCGGGATCGGCGAGCAGCACCCGCGCGAACGCCAGCAGCTGCCCCTCCCCGGCCGACAGCCCGGCGCCCGCCGCGCCGAGCTGGGTGTCCAGGCCGGCGTCCAGCGCCCGCCGCCACCGCCGCAGGCCCACATCCTCGAGCGCCGCCTCGATCGCGTCATCCGCGATCTCGTCGTCGAAGAGCGTCAGGTTGTCGCGCACCGACGCGGTGAAGATGTGCACCTCCTGCGTCACCATGCGCACGCGCCGCCGCAGTTCGGCCTGCGCGACGTCGCGCAGGTCGACGCCCGCCAGCTCGACCCGGCCGGACGAAGGGTCGTAGAGGCGGAGCGCCAGGCGGGCCAGCGTGGTCTTCCCGCTGCCGGTGCGGCCGGCGAGACCGAGTGAGCGGCCGGCGGCCAGCTCCAGGTCGACGTCGTGCAGGACCGGCGGATCGCCGGCGTACGCGAAGCCCACGCCGCGGAAGCGGAGCGACAGCGCGCGGGCGCCGGGCAGCGGGCGGGGCGAGGCCGGCCAAACGACGGTGGGGCGCTCGGCGAGGAGGCCAGCCACCCTGGTCGCCGAGGCGCCGGCCTCGTGCAGCTGCCTCGCCTGGCTCACGATCTGCTCCACTGGCCCCCGCACCATCTGCGCGTACTGGAACAGCAGGACCACGGTGCCGAGCGTGATCGAGCCGTTCCAGCGGAGCAGGATGCCGAGGACGATCAGCACGGCGGTCCCGACCGCGAACAGCAGGTTCGTGCCGGCCAGGACGCCGCCCCCTCGCCGCTGCCAGCGCAGGTCGGCGGCCAGGACCCGGCCGGCGGACTCGTGGAACCGCCGGATCACGTGCGTGCCGGCGCCGTTGGCCCGGATCTCCTCGGCCGCGGCCAGGCGCTCCTCGACGGCGCCGAACATCTGGGCGGTCCGCTCGCGCAGCGCCGCCGCGTAGGGGACCACGCGCCGCTGGGCGACCACCAGCGTGACGGCTCCGATCGCCACCAGCGCGGCGAGCGCCGCCCCCACGCGCCGGTCGACGAGCCACACGAGCACCAGCGTCCCGGCCAGCAGCAGGACGCTGCCCACGGCCTGGGCGACGAAGCCGGAGATGAACAGCGTCAGCCCGTGCAGGTCGCCGTCCACGCGCTCGATCATCTCGCCCGGGGTGTGCCGGCCGTGGAACGCCATGTCGAGGCGCATCGCGTGCGCGGCCACACGCTCCCGCAGGCGGTTCGTCGTGCGCCACGCGGTGCCGCTGGCGACGTAGGAGGCGGCCACCAGCGCCACCTGGCCGGTCACCGCCACCACCAGGTACGCGCCGGCCAGGGTCAGCAGCGTGGCGAGGGGCCGGCCGCCGGCCGCGTCGTCCACGAAGCGGGCCATGAGCTGTGGAGCCGCCAGCGGCAGCGTGGTGCTGAGGAGCAGCACCGCCGCGAGCCAGCCCAGCCGCGCCCCTTCGGCGCGGACCTGGCCGCCGACCACCAGCCACGGGCTCCTCCGCACCGGTCGCAGCACCCGAACGAGGGAGGTCCGCACGCGTGCCAACGATAGCGGGAGCAGACGGATCTGACAAAGACGGCGTTCGCCGGTCGGGACATTTGGCCCATTGCCGTTGACCGGCGCCGCGCTAACCTTTCATGGCCGCGTCACCGCGGCCGCCTCGCGAGACGAACAGTTGGTGGGAGGAACGATGATCGGGTCCACGATGAACCTGCTCGGCCGGCGCGGCCGTCTCTTCGCCGAACCGCGGCCCAGTCCGGACGAGAAGTCGTTCCAGGTCGACAACACGAGCGCGCGGTACTTCCAGTCGCCGTACTACACGCTGCACAAGGACCAGCTCCAAGCGGTGCCGCCGCCGCGCGTCACGCCGTCCCGGATGGACCTCGCGGAGGTGCTCGGCGAGGACGTGCTCGGACCGATCGTCGCCGCGAAGGCGATCTCGTTCCACGCGGTCGGCGACACCGGCGCCGCCAAGGTCAACGGCTTCCAGACGGCCTCGCGGGCCATCGCCAACGAGGCGGGCGTCGCGGACGCGATGGCGCGG
>DASYBH010000281.1:0-5842 GCA_036500885.1 Candidatus Dormiibacterota bacterium | reverse complement strand
CCTTCGTCACCGTCAACCAGCGGGCGTGGGAGGTGTCGGAGCGGGCGCGCTCGCCGCGCTTCTACTTCGACTGGCGGCAGGCCAGGAAGCACGCCCAGGCGGGGTCGACGCCGTGGACGCCCGCGGTCAGCGTGCTCTACGCCGTCCAGGAGGGCATCCGGATGCTGGAGGAGGAGGGCCTGGACCGCGTCTACGCCCGCCATCGCCAGCTCGCCGACGCGACGGAGGCCGGGCTGGCCGCCCTCGGGTTCCAGCTCTTCGCCGCCGAGGGCTATCGCTCCGCCACGGTGACCAGCGCGCTGCCCATGCCCGGGCTGGACGTGTCAGCGTTCCGCAAGCTGCTGCGGACGAGGTATGGCGTGGTGATCGCCGGCGGCCAGGCCAAGATGAGCGGCAAGATGATCCGGGTCGGACACCTGGGCGCGGTCGCGGGCGGAGACGTGGTCCAGGTGCTCTGGGCCATCGAACGCGCGCTGGAGGAGCTGGACATCGCTCCCGCCGACGGCCGCGCGCTGAACGCCGCGGCGCCGCACCTCACGGAAGAGACGGTCGCCGCCGCGGTCTGAGCATGCCCGTGCTCTCCCCTCGTCCCCGCATCCTGGTCGCCGATCCGCTGGCCGAGGACGGTCTCACGCGCCTGCGCGAGGTCGCCGACGTCGAGGTGCGCACCAGGCAGCCCGAGGGCGCGCTGGTCGAGGCGATCGGCGGCTTCGACGCGCTGGTGGTGCGCAGCGAGACGAAGGTCACCGGGCGCGTCCTCGACGCCGCCACGGCGCTCAGGGTCGTGGGCCGGGCCGGTGTCGGCGTCGACAACATCGACGTGGCGACCGCGACGCGCCGCGGCATCCTGGTCGTCAACGCGCCCAGGGGCAACATCATCGCCGCTGCCGAGCACGCGGTCGCGCTGCTGCTCGCGCTCGCCCGCAACATCCCGCAGGCGGACGCCTCGGTCCGGCGCGGCGAGTGGCAGCGTTCGAAGTACACGGGTGTCGAGGTCAGGGGAAAGACGCTTGGCGTCGTCGGTCTCGGCAACATCGGCTCAGAGGTCGCCAAGCGGGCCCAGGGACTGGAGATGGAGGTCATCGCGTACGACCCGGCGGTCGCGCACGAGCGGGCGGAGCAGTTCAACGTGGAGCTGGTCGGGCTGGAGGACCTCTTCCGGCGGGCGCACTTCGTCAGCATCCACGCGCCCCTCGTGGAGGGCACGCGCAATCTGATAGGCGCGCGCGTGCTCGGGCTGGCACGTCCCGGCGCCCGCCTGGTCAACGCGGCCAGGGGCGGCATCGTCGACGAGGGGGCGCTCTACCGGGCGCTGGTCGATGGGCCGCTGGCGGGAGCCGCCGCCGACGTCTTCCTGAACGAGCCGGTGGGCGAGCACCCGCTGCTCACGCTGCCCAACTTCATCGCCACGCCGCACATTGCCGCGTCCACCGTGGAGGCGCAGGCCTCGGTCGCGTTCGACGTGGCCGAGGAGGTCCTGGCCGTGCTGCGGGGCGAGCTGCCGCGCCATGCGATCAACGCCCCCTCGCTGCCCCCGGAGGAGATGGCCTTCCTGCGCCCGTACGCCGTGCTGGCCGAGCGCCTGGCCTCTCTGTACGTGCAGATCGAGGGCGGCCGCGTGTCCGAGCTCGAGATCGAGTACCACGACGACCTGGCCGAGCACGACGTGTCGGTGGTGACCGCCGCCGCGATCAGGGGCGTCTGCCAGCCGTTCACCGAGGAGCGCATCAACGCGGTCAACGCGCGGCTGGTGGCCAGGAACCGGGGCCTCCGGCTGGTCGAGCGCCGCGTGGCGATGTCC
Source organism: Candidatus Dormiibacterota bacterium (assembly GCA_036500885.1). Taxonomy (GTDB): domain Bacteria; phylum Chloroflexota; class Dormibacteria; order Dormibacterales; family Dormibacteraceae; genus CF-161. The sequence continues at coordinate 4,041 of DASYBH010000281.1, read as the reverse complement.
GGCGACGACGCCCCGGACCGCCTGACGCTGCGCCTGGACGGCAGCCAGCTGGGCGGCACCGTGCTGGCCGGCGAGCCGCGCCTGACACGGGTCGGGCAGTATCGCATGGACCTGGTCCCGGAGGGCCGGTTCCTGATCTCGCGCCACGAGGACCGGCCGGGCATGATCGGCAAGATCGGCACCATCCTGGGCGAGAGCGACGTCAACATCGCCTCGATGCAGCTCGGCAGGGACGCGCCAAGGGGGCTGGCAATGATGATCCTGACGGTGGACGATCCGGTCGGCGACGTCCTCCTCGACCGCCTGGGCACCATGACGGGCATGTCGTCGCTGCGCTACGTCGAGCTGGGCGGCGATGGCTGACGTCCGGGCATTCCACGGTCTGCGCTATGCGGAGCCGCTGGAGCCGGTGGTCGCCCCGCCGTACGACGTGCTCAGCGAGGAGCAGGTGGCCGAGCAGCGGGCCCGGTCGCCGCACAACGTCGTCCGCCTGACCCGGCCGGGCACGGACTACCAGGGTGCGGCCCGCCTCCTGGAGGAGTGGATCGCGGGCGGCGTGCTCGTTCGCGATGCGGTGCCCGCGATGCACCTCCACCGGACCGAGTTCGACGGGCACGTCCGGCTGGACGTGCTCTCCGTCCTCCGCCTGCAGCCCTACGAGGACCGGGTGGTGCTGCCGCACGAACGGACGCACCGGGGACCGAAGGAGGACCGGCTCGCCCTGTTCCGCGCCACGGGCGCCTGCCTGGAGCCACTGTGGTTCGTGGCCGAGGGCCTGCGCGCGCTGCTGGACGCGGCTCCGGCCGGCGAGGAGCGGTCGTTCACGTTCGCCGGCGAGCGGCACACGCTGCGACGGATCGCGGACCCGTCATGGCTCGCCGCGGTGACGGCGCACCTGGTCGAGCAGCCCGTCATGATCGCTGACGGGCACCACCGGTACGAGACCACGCTCGCCTACTCCCGGGAGGTGGGGGGCGGTCCGGACGCGGCGGCTCGCTTCACCCTCGCGGCCCTGACCGACCTGACCGACCCGGGCCTGGTCGTGCTGCCCACGCACCGCCTGCTGACGGCGGGCGTCGCGGTGAGCGGTGGCGAGGAGACGACCTCGCTGGAGGAGACCCTGCACGCCCTGCGCGGCCGCGTCGCCGCCGGCGCCTATCGAGACGGGCGCTTCCAGGTGCTGGAGTTGGAAGGGAAGGTGCCGGTCGTCGAGTTACACCGGCAGGTGATCGACAACGTGCTGGGCAAGCGGAATCCCGAGGAGCACCTCGTCTACACCCGAGACGCGGAGGAGGCGGTGCGCTGGGTGGACCGCGGCCAGGGCGTTGCCGCGTTCTTCCTGGACACGCCCGACCTGGGAGTGGTTTTGCGAGCCGCCCGAGAGGGTATGACGATGCCCCAGAAGACCACCTACTTCCATCCGAAGCCGCCGTCGGGCATGGTGTTCCACCAGCTCGATCGCGATCGTGACCCCTAGACCAAGGAGAGACATGCCCATCTACGGATACCGGTGCAGCCAGTGCGGCCACGAGCTCGAGGTGCGTCAGAGCATGTCCGACGAGCCGCTGCGGGTGTGCCCCGAGTGCAGCGGCTCGCTCAGGAAGCTGCTCTACCCGGTGGGTGTCCAGTTCAAGGGCAAGGGCTTCTACAGCACCGACTACAAGCGTGGGGGTGACTCCGCCCCGAAGGCCGAGAAGAACGGGTCGAACGGCTCGAGCGACTCGAAGGAGTCGGGCTCGGGTTCCGGTTCGAGCGCCGGTTCAGGGGAGTCCAGCGGCGGCGGCAGTTCGTCCGAGAAGAAGTCGGAGAGCGTCACCAGCAAGGAGTGATTCCCATGTCCAGCGCAGTTCCGGCCGTCACGGACACCGACTTCGAGACCCAGGTGCTGCAGTCGACCACTGTCGTTCTTGTCGACTTCTGGGCTGAGTGGTGCGCCCCCTGCCGCATGATCGCCCCCGTGGTCGAGTCGATCGCCAGCGAGCTGGGCGACCAGGTGAAGGTCGTCAAGATGGACATCGACGCGAACCCCGAGGTGCCGGGGCGCCTCGGCGTCATGTCGATCCCGACGCTGATCATCTTCAAGGACGGCCAGCAGGCCGAGCGGACGGTCGGCTACCGGGCCGGCATGAAGGCCGACCTCAAGCAGAAGCTCGAAGCACTACTCTGACCCCGAATAACGGCCGGGCCTCCCGCGTCTAACGGGCAGAACGAAACGAGGTCGGGACGCAAACGGGTCCCGGGAGGAGTGCCGGATTTGACAAGGTTCGCGGTCGTAGCGGTGATCACCCTGATGCTCGTCGGCATAAGCATGGCGATGGTGGTGGGCGCCCAGGGCCCACCGAAGGTCGTGCTCCAGAGCATCGCGGCGGCGGCGGGTAGGCAGGAGGGTGCCAGCCCGTCTCCGTCCCCATCCCCGTCCACGTCAGCCTGTTCGTCAGAGAAAGAGGACGTGGGCAAGGACGACGGGCCCAACGCGCAGTCGGAGGCCCCTGAGAACGAGCAGGGGTGCGACGAGGACGACAAGGACAACAACAACGGCCAGCACAATGACAACGACCGCTCGGACGCAGCCGAACACCAGCAGGGTGCCGGCCAGACCGGCGCCTCCGGGAAGTCCGGCGCCTCCGGCAAGTCCGAGACGTCCGAGACGCACAGCTGACCGATGCTGCACCGCCACCTGACCCTCGAGCGGTACGAGCTCGCCCTCGAGGAGGATGCCCCGGCCGCCGTCCGGATGCGGCGGCGGGCCCGGGCATGTCGGGTGTGCGCGGCCGTGCTGGCGGAGCCGCCGCTGGCTCCCCTCCTGCAGACGTGGGCGCCCCACCCGACCGTGGATGCGCCCGTCGACTGGCAGGCGGCCCTTCGCGGAGCGATCGCCCCGGCCGCCGCTCGGCGGCCGGGGCGGCGGCGAGGATGGCCCCGCACCCTGCGCCTGGCGGCGGTGGGGACTCTGCTGGCCGGCCTGCTGCTCGCCACCGCGCTCCCGGCGGCCGCGAGCACCGATCCACGCTCGGTGCTCTACCCGGTGAGGGGCGTGGAGGAGGATGTCCGCTGGCGGCTGACGCCAGAGCAGGACAGGGCGACGCTGGAGGCCGACCTGGTCTCGGCCTACCTCTGGCAGGCGAGGACCAGCGCCGCGCGCCACGACAGCGACGGCTACCACGCGGCGATGCAGCGCTTCTTCACGTGGGCGGGGCGCCTCCAGGCCGACATCACCCGGGCGCACCCGGCGCAGCGCTCGAGCGCTCGCGACGCGGTCAGGGCCGATGGGCCACTGGCATCGGCGCTGAGCAGCTCCGGTCCGGACCCGGCGGAGGCCCGGCGCGCGCAGTCGATCATCGACGACGTGCAGACGGAGTCGGAGGGGGGCGACGGCCAGCACGGTGGGGGACAGCAGCGAGGCTCCGGTCCGCCCGTCCGCCAGACCGCCCCACCGGCGGGTTCGCCGGGATCCCAGCAGGAAGGTGGTCACGCCGGGCCGGGTGATCGGTAGAGCTGTCTAGGCGGCATGGCCAGTCGTCGTGACGCGGGCGACGCTCCCGAAGCCCGTCCTCCGACCGAACATGAGCTCCTGCGCCAGGTTGCCGCGGGCGATGGGGCGGCCTTCGGGGTCCTGGCCGAACGGCTGACGCCGCTGCTCCGGAGAGTGCTGTTTCGGCTCGGTCTGACCGAGGTGGAGGTCGAGGACGCGGTGCAGGAGGCTCTGATCCGGGTCTGGCAGCGATCGGCCGGCTTCGAGGGCCGCTCCGCGGTCTCGACCTGGGCCTGCCGCATCGTCCTCAACCTGGGCATCTCGACGCTGCGCGCCCGCCGGACGCCGCCCCGGCCGTCCGCGATCGAGGTGGTGGACGCCGAGGTCGAGTGGGAGAGCCGCCGCCAGGCGCAGGCCGTTCGCGACGCCGTCCTGAGCCTCCCGCTCCACCTGCGCGCCGTGATCGTGCTGCGCGAGTTCGAGGACGCGAGCTATCGCACCATCGCGGAGGTGCTGGACATCCCGATGGGCACCGTGATGTCGCGGCTGCACGAGGCGAGAGCCAGGCT
>DASYBH010000280.1:0-4810 GCA_036500885.1 Candidatus Dormiibacterota bacterium | reverse complement strand
CGCTGGGATCTGTGCGGGGGGCCGCCCGTGAGGGTGGTCCCTACCGCGACCTGCAACTCATTCAGACAATCGGCCGCTCGAACGGGCACCGCCTCATCCGCCCGGGAACCGCACCGGATTCGGAATCATTCATCTACGGCGCGACGCAGGCCGCGATTCGCTCCCGGGACCACGCCCCGGTGCCCACGACCACCAGGTACCGGAGCGACAGGCGCTCGCCTGGAGCCAGCGTGTACACCTCGTCGAACATGAACGCGCAGCCGACGCAGGCGTACGGCTCGCTGCGCACGAACCACTTCGTCGGGTGGCGCGGGTTCTCGGGGTGGTCCACGAAGACGACGGTGGAGGCGCGGTCGCACCCGTCGTGGCGCCCGACGAAGGCGAGCCAGGGCGCGGCGACGCCCATCACGTCCGGACCATCGAGCCCGCCCGCGGCCAGGATCGTCCCGTCCCGGAACGACCGCGGGCCGCGCCAGAACAGGCCGCCGTACCCCGCCAGCGGCCGGCCGGCCGTGGTCGGCGAGCCCAGCTCGAGTGGATGGCCGCTGACGTTGCGCAGGTCGAAGCCCAGCCGGAGCGTCCAGTGGCCGCTCTCCTCGTCCACCTGCGCGACCTCCATCGTCCGCACCTCCTCCAGCCAGCGGTCACCGCCCTGCGTGATCCAGGCCAGCCGCTCCACCAGCGCCGGCTCCAGGCCCTCCCACGCCTCGTGGTCGACCCGCCCGTTGTTGGGAAGCTGCTGGTAGCCCTGGCCGTCCACGTACGTCGGGCCGCCCCAGAAGTTCTCGCCGGACAGGTTGGCGGACGTCATGGACAGCCCGTGGTGCCAGCGGTGGTCGTGAGGCCGAAAGATGCTCACGGTGTCGCCCGCGAGCGTGCGCAGCGGGTGGAAGTACGGCCTCGGCGACTCCACCTGGGCCGACTCGGACGCGTAGACGTAACGGAACAGGAGCCGGTCGCGGTGGCGCACCTCGACGTGCCTGCCCAGGAGGTGGGTGGTGCTCGTGTCGGTCAGCATCGCTCTCTCGTCGCGAGCTCGGCGAGGCCGTGGGGATCGGGCTCGATGCCGATGCCAGGCGTGTCCGGCAGCCGGATCTCGCCCATCGACTCCACCTCGGTCCTGGCGGGATAGAGCGCCGACTCGTCCAGGAACTGGCCCCCGTTGAGCGCGGCCGGGCCGGCGGAGCCGAAGGCGGCAGCCACCTGGCAGCCCGCCATCCTGGTCAGGAGCCCGTCGGTCAGGCCGCTGGTCACGAACGGGAGCCCGGCCGCCTCGGCCACGCGGAGCTGGGCCAGGCTGGGCCAGACGCCGCCACTGCGCGTGAGCTTGAGCACGAGGTAGTCCACCAGGCCTCCCGCCGCGTGGGCGAAGAGGTCGCCGGGGCTCACGCTCGACTCGTCCACCGCCAGCGGCAGCGGGCAGTGCGGCCGCAGCGCGCGCAGCAGGTGCGCCTGGTCGGCCGCGAAGGGCTGCTCCAGCAGGTCGACGCCGGCGTCGGCGAGGCCGGGGACCAGCGCCAGCGCCGCGGCCATCGTGAGCCCCTGGTTGGCGTCCGCCCAGACGAACGCGCCGGCGCCGGCGGCGTCGCGGACCGCGGCGGCCACCGCGACGTCCGAGCGGGGCTCGACCGCCACCTTGAAGTTGACGTGGCGGAAGCCGGCCGCGCGGGCCGAGGCCACCTCCTCCCGCGCCGCGCCGGGATCGTGCGCGGTCAGCGTGTAGCTCAGCGCCACCCGCCGGCGGTCCGGGCCGCCGCCCAGCAGGCTGCGCAGGGGCAGCCCGGCGGCGCGCGCACAGAGGTCGTGGACGGCCATGTCGACGATCGCCTTCGCCACCGGCTGGCCCGTGCTGGGACCGCGGCCCACGGCGGCGTGCATGCGCCGGTGCAGCTCCCATCGGTCCGTGACGGGCACGCCCCGCACGGCGGGCCCGAGGTGGTGGCGGATGACGGCGCACACCGTCTCCTGCGTCTCGTAGGACCACTGCGGCATCGGGCGACCCTCGCCCCAGCCGTGGCAGCCCTCGCTGTCGACCACCCGCACCAGCACCAGGGGCGCCCGGTCGCCGGCCGCGCCGGCGGTGCCCGAGGCGAAGCGGAACGTGCCCGTGACCGGGACGGAGACGGGGTGGACCCGGACCTCGCGGACCGTCCTCACGGGACTCCCGCGAGCGTGCCGCCGACGTGGGCGTAGAACGGGTCACCCGGCGCGATCTCGCCGCGCCGCACCGGCCGGCCCTCCGCCGCCGAGCGGTAGAGGCTGGACAGGAACTCGAACGTCGGCCGCACCTCGGCGGTGCCCGCCGGCGGCGGCGTGCCGCCCTCCATGCTGTCGAGCAGCCGGCGGAGCTGAGCGCCGTGCGAGCTGGCCTCGTCGGCGGGGATCTGCCAGACCTCGTCGCCGGCGCCCGGCGCGGGCGTGAACGTCCAGTGGCCGTTGGTGTAGTGGTACAGCGCCCGGACCTCGACGGTCGCCCGCTGGAAGTCCAGGCGCAGGTAGGTCTCCTCGCGCGGCGAGAGCACGCTGTTCATCACGGTGCCCAGCGCGCCGCCCGCGAAGCGCACCACCGCCGCGGACGCGTCCTCGACCTGGATGGCCCGGTCGAGCGTGCCGAGCATCGCGGACACCTCGCGCCAGTCGCCGAGGAGCCAGAGGAACAGATCCATGGCGTGGATGCCGTGCCCCATGCTGGCGCCGCCGAGCTCGGTCTCCCAGCGCCCCCGCCAGGGCCTGTCGTAGTACTCCTGCGAGCGGAACCAGGTCGTCTGGCAGATGCCCACCAGCGGCCGTCCCAGCTCGCCGCGCTCGATCAGGCCCTTCAGGTGCTGTCCGGCGGAGCCGAAGCGCCACTGGAACACGCTCGCGCAGTGCCGGCCGGTGCGCGCCTCCGCGGCCGCGATCCGGTCGAGCTCGGCCAGCGACGCGCACAGCGGCTTCTCACAGAGCACCCAGGCGCCGTGCTCGAGGCAGAGGACCGAGAGCTCGGCGTGCGGCGCCGGCGGGGTGGCGATGCAGACCAGGTCCGGCCGCTCGCGGTCCAGCATCTCCACGACGTCGGGGTACCCGGCGATGCCGTGCTCGTCGCAGAAGGCGCCGAGCCGGCCGGCGTCGACGTCGACCGCCGCAACCAGGTCGGCCCGGCCCGCGTTGGCGCGGATCGCCCTCACATGGGCGCCGGCGATGCCGCCGGTGCCCACGATCGCCACACGACGCATGGACGCCACAGCACTCCTCCCCCAGGGGCATGGCCGAACCATCCCCGGACTTAGTAATCGTTTTCTATGGGCTGATATAACGTATTCGCGGGCTGGGACCGGTGTCAAGCCGGCAGCGCCGTCAGCCAGCTCCGGCGTGGGCGTTGGAATTTCCGGAAGGTTTCGGAGAATCGAAGGCCAAAGAGAGAGGAAGACGACTTGCCCCCCCTGACCCCCCGGCGGATGAGGAGGGGGGTGAGGACCCGGCTGGCCGGCCGACCGCTCGTCAGCTCCCGCTCTGCTCCGGCGGCGGCGCCACCGACCCGCGCTCGACCAGGTGGGTCTCGAGCCGCACCACCTCGTGGGGGGCGCCGGGATCGCGCAGGGCGAGGCGCATCGACCGCCGTCCCATCTCCACCATGGGCACGCTGACCGTGGTCAGCGCCGGTGTGACGTCGCGCGCGACGGGCACGTCGTCGAAGCCCACGACGGAGACGTCCTCGGGCACCCGCAGGCCGCGCTCCTTCAGGCGCGCCATCGCGCCCACGGCCGCCAGGTCGTTGACCGCGAAGATCGCGGTGAAGCCGGCCCTGGCGTCGAGGAGCCGGCCCGCGGCGTCGTACCCGCTCTCCCGCGTGAAGTCGCCCGCCACCAGCAGCGCCGGGTCGGGCTCGACCGCGTACGAGGCCAGCGCCCCCAGGTAGCCATCGACGCGGTCCTGCGTCGTGCTGAGGTTCTGGGGACCGGCGATGTGCGCGATGCGCCGGTGGCCCCGATCGAGCAGGTGGCGCACGAGGCGCGAGGCGCCCGCGGCGTTGTCCGGCACCACCGCGTCGGCGCGGACCGGGTGGTGGCCGCACAGCACCAGCCGGCTGCCCTGGGCCCTGAGCTGGAGGGCCTGCTCCCGGAGGGCCATGAGGTACTCGTCGTCCAGGATGTGACCGCCGGCCATGATGATCGCGTCCACGCGGTGGGCGCGCAGCATCTCGATGTACGTGATCTCGCGGCCCGGCTCGCGCAGCGAGTTGCAGATGACGACCAGGCGGTTCTCGAGCCCGGCCACCTCCTGGATGCCGCGCACGACCTCCGCGAAGTAGGGGTCCGAGACGTCGTGCAGGATGACGCCGACGGTCCCCGACGTGGACGTCAGCAGAGCGCGAGCGTGCGCGTTGGCCACGTAGCCCAGGTCGCGCACCGCCTCCATGACGCGCTGCCTGACACCGTCGGAGACCGGGTAGTTGCGGTTCAGCACGCGGGAGACGGTCGCCGTCGACACCCCGGCCCGGCGGGCGACGTCGGTGATGTTGACCGTCATCCGGCGCCATTCTACGGTTCGGAAAAGCTTTTCCCACACCAGCCGGCCACCGGGCCGCACGACCCTGGCCATCTCTGCGATCACGCCGCCCGGATTGGCGAGGGGCATCAGTCTGCGCTTGACCCAGGCGGCGTCGAATGACGAGTCGGTGAACGGCAGCCGGCCGGCCTCGGCTGCCAAGACGTGAGCCCGTGGCGGCCGGCGCACCATGCGCATGTTCATGTCGACGCCGACCACCCCGTTGCGGACCACCAGCGCGTGGCCCTGGTCGTCACGCTCCTCGGCGTGCGCTGCCACGTAC
>DASYBH010000279.1:0-1972 GCA_036500885.1 Candidatus Dormiibacterota bacterium | reverse complement strand
CGTGCCCGCGCGGACGATCGCGCCGTGCTCGAGCTCACCCCGCGCAAGGCCGAGATCGTCCGGCTGGTAGCCGAGGGCCTGACCGACAAGGAGATCGCACGCCGCCTGTCGATCAGCGGCCGGACTGTCAATGCCCACCTGGAGCGGGTGCGCCTCCAGCTAGGGCTGCACAACCGAGCGCAAATCGCGGCCTGGGCGACCTCGAACGGCCTGTTCAACGGTCGCGATCCGGCCGGGTAGGCCAGCAGCGTGGGCCAGTAAGCCGACGGATCGCCGTCTTACACGGCACGAAGGGGACGGTCCGCGAGCTCGACGCCGAGGAGACGCAGGACCTCAGACGGCGCGTGTCGGCTGACGGCCCCCGCCTCCCCTCTTGCCTCAGCGGTCGAGCGGGCCGGGATCAGCGGACCATGTCACCAACCCTGCCTGCTGGACGGCGCCTCCGCTCGCGCACCAGCAGCGCGCAGAACACCGCCACGGCAGGCACGAGGAACGCGGCCGAGGCCGAGATGCCGGCCCGCACGGAGACGAGGCTCGCGATCAGTCCGATCAGGGGCCCGGCGACGATCTGGCCCATCGCGTCGGCCAGGCCGTTGATCGAGAGCACCGTGGCCCGCACCGAGGAGTCGATCCGGCGGTTGATCCACGCGTTCTCGACGGGCCCCCAGCACCGGCGTGCGGCGCGGATCAGCCACAGGAAGGCAATCGCGACGGCGAAGCCGCCGGCTGCGGCAAATGCCAGGGTGCCGGCGGCAACGGTCGCCGCCAGCACCACGATGACGGCGGGCGAGGCGCCCTCACGGGCCAGGTCCCGGCGGCGCAGGACCTCGCCGACGGCGATGGCGATCACGGCGCCGCCCATCCCGGCGACGCCGAACCACAGGACGGGCGGGAAGCCCAGCCGCGGGAGCCCCACGTCGCGGATGAGATGAAGGTAGGCGAGCCGGTCCAGGCCCTCGCTGGCCGCGCCGGCGAAGAGGCTGGCGACCACGATGCCCAGCACGACCGGCTGGCTGCGCACGACGCGCGCCGCGCCGCTTACTACCCCCCTCATCCGCCGGGGGGTCAGGGGGGGCAAGTCGTCTTCCTCGACGACGGGATGATCGCGGCCGCCGCGGCTCCGATCGCCGCGCTCGGTCATGGCCGCCCAGAGGTACCCGGCGAGCAGCACGTACATCGCCCCGCCCAGCAGCACCGGCAGGTTGAGCCGGACCGCGGCCAGGCCCGCGCTGGCCGGGATGGCAAGGAGCAGGAGGGCCGAGCTCACCTGGCTCGAGCGAAGGAACGCGCCGGCGGCGCGCTCGTCGCCGATCTCGTCAACCAGCCAGGCCGAGTCGGCGCCATCGACCAGGCTGGCGCCCGAGCCCCAGACGACCTGGGCCAGCAGGACGCTCGGGAAGCTGGGGACGGCGCCCTCGACGATGAATCCGAGACCGGTCAGGCCCACGCCGAGCACCACGGTGGCGCGGCGCGACCAGGCATCGGCCAGGACCCCTGAGGGGACCTGGAGCACCAGGCAGGTCAGCTCCAGCGCGGAGCCGACCATGAGGAGCTGGAACGGGCTCAGCCGCACGATCTCGATCTGGTAGACGAGATTGACCGTGGCGACGAGCGTGAACGCGAACGTGGACAGCCCACTGAACGCGATGAACACGCGATACGGATCGCGGCGAAACAAGGCGATGGACCTCTCCTCTCACGCGGGCCGAGCCGCGGGAGGAGGCCTTGTTACGAGTGAGCGGCTGCGGCTCCCACGGCAGGACGGCTGGTCGTGGAAGCTGCTGGCATCGTGGCAGCAGGGTAGCACGGGTCCCGGCTCAGGGATACGCCCTCCGCGGGCTGCACCATGGTGAAGTCGGCTAATCAACCTCGGCGTGCTCACGGTTGGGAGTCAGGTGGCCGACTTCCGCTTCGGTACCCTGTCAGGTATTGGAGCCGCTCCTCCGGACGGTCCTGCTCGTGGAGGGCGTCA
>DASYBH010000278.1:0-6100 GCA_036500885.1 Candidatus Dormiibacterota bacterium | reverse complement strand
GGGCTCGCGGATGGCGAGACCGGCGGCGGGGCCGGGCAGGGCACCTGGAAGACCGTGCTCACGACCGGTCCGAAAACCGTCCCATTGTCGATGTTGAACGTGAACGGCTGCACCTCGACGGTGTAGGTCCCCGCCGGCATGGCGTAGGGATGGATGACCTGGTCGATGGCGCCGGCCCCATCGATCTGGCCGGCGTACTTCTGCGGCGCGGCGCCGGGATCGAAGATGACGTCGGCCTCCTGGCCCGCCGGCAGCCCGCGGCCGATCACCTCGATCGCGTAGGTCGGCCGGAGGCCCGCCGCGGTCGTCACCTGCCCCGGGCCCACGGGCCCACAGTTCGGCCGGACGGCGATGGCCGGCACCACCGCGGCCGCCGCGGCCGCCGTCGCGTCCGCGGGCGGGACGGCGGCGGCCAGCAGGACCAGCACCATGCCGCCGAGCACCCGCGCGCGGACGGCGGTCAACTCGGCCTCTGGACGCCGTTGATGAAGATGGCCGCGCTGGGACAGCCGGGGCTGCACTGCACCGACAGCTGGATCGTCTGGCCGCCGCTCACCACGATCGGCGTGACGACGTGGAGATCGAAATCCCGGAAGTTGTCGAGGTTCTCGACCAGGAGGGTCGTGCCCTCCCGCTGGAGCTGCACCATGCCGTGATCGCCACCCGGGTTCTGGAACACCACGTCGGTGATCGCCAGCGTCGTGCCGGCCGGCACCCTGTACTGGTTGCGCCCGCCACCGGACTGGTCGAGCCGGCGCGCGAACCCGGCGCCCGCGGTGCTCGCGGGACCGGCCCCTGCCGGAGGCGCCACGGCTGGCGTCGGGCTGGCGCCCGCACCGCCCCCGCCGCCGGGCTGAGCCTGATTCCGCTGCAGCTGCGCGATCGCGGCCGCCTGCGAGGCCATCGGCGCGGCGACCGCGTCCCTGGCCGCGCTCTGGACGCCCGGCTTGATCGCGAAGAACCACAGCAGCGCGCCGGCCACCACGGCGAGCGCGGCGCCCACGGCGACCATGCGCACGATGCGGCTGACCAGCGGGCCCTGGACCATCGAGCCGTCGGCGCCGATCGGGCCCTCGCCATCGGGCACCACCTGGAGCTGGAAGGGATGCGGTCGCGGCGCCCCCGACAGGAACACCTGCCGGGCGCGCACGCGGACGCGCGTGAACCCCGCCCTGCCCGGCGCGATCGTCTGGGCGGCCGGCCGGAACCCGAAGCTCAGGGCGCCGTCCGGATCGTTCCCGTGCACCGAGACCTGGACGGGCACGTTGCCGCGGTTGTCGATGGCCAGGTCGTGGCTGGCCGAGCGGCTGCCGGAGGAGTTCCTGGGCACGAGCTCGACCGTGGTCTCGCGGAAGGCGCCGACGGTCAGCGTCCCCTCCTCGACCACGACGCCCTGCGGATCCTCGTGCGAGACCACCCTGACGCCGAACGGCAGCTCGCCGGCGGGCACCGCCGAGTCGCGCGGCGGGCGGAAGGTCACCGTGGCGACCTCGTCCCGGCCGGGGAACAGCGACAGGACCGGCGGCTCGACCGTGGCCCAGGAAGCGGCGGCGCCGAGCACCTGCATCGCGAACTGGTCCACCACCTGGCCCGTGTTCTGCACCCGCACGTGGACCACCGCTTCGCTGCCGGGTTCGGCGGCGACCGTGCGTTCCTGCAGCGTGGCGCTGGCTCCCATGGCGTCGGGCAGTGTAGCCCGCGCGCTACCTCACCGGTAACCCGAGTTCGTCGAGCACCCGGGTGTACTCGGCCCGGGCGCGACTGGCCGCCACGTGATCCCCAGCGTGCTCGCGCGCCCGCACCAGCAGGCGCCAGAGCGGGTCGTGATACCGGTCGATCCGCAGCCCTCGGGCCGCCGCCTGCGCCGCGCCGGACGCGTCGTCACGCTCCAGCCGCAGCTCGGCCAGGCCCTGGGCGGCATCGGCGCCGGCCGACCGGCACCGCTCGCGCGCGCCGGCAAGCCACTCCGCCGAGCCGTCCTCCGGCAGCAGCTCACCCACGTACCGGTCGAGCGCCGACCTGAAGCAGGCCTGCGCCCGCTCCGGATTGGACGCGCGCGCGAACATGCCGGCGGCGACGTCGGCCTCGAACGCGACAAGGTCGATGGTCAGGCCCGGGCCCATCGCCAGCCGGTATGCGTCTCCGTCGCGCACGAGCAGCGTGAAGCCGGCGCGGGCGACGCCCGGCTCCAGCGCCTGCCGGAGGCTCGACATCGCGACGTGGAGGTTGCGGGCGCCCGCGTCGGCCGGCGCCTCCGGCCACAGGACGGCCTGGATCACCTCGCGGTGCAGGGGACGGCCGCCCTGGACGGCCAGGAGCCGGAGCAGCGCGCGCACGCGCGGCTTGAGCCCCGACAGGTCGAGGGCCGCGCCGTCCATGTCGATGCGGAAGCCTCCGAACAGGCGGATCTCGACGGGCGCGCGCAGCGCCCCGACCGGCGCCCAGTCACCACCGATCCCCGTCGTGGCGCGCCTGGCGGTCATCAGCGCCATGTGCTCGGCTCGCCTGGGCAGGTCGGTCATCGCCAGGGCGGCATCCGCGAACAGCGCCGCCCCGTCGACGCCGCGCGCCTGCGCCAGCCGCTGCGCGCGCAGAGCCACCGGCACGGCGTCGCCGCCACCTGCCCGGGCCATGGCGAAAGCGCGCAGCGCACACGCCCACGCGTGCAGCACCGGCGCCTCCATCCGCTCGAACCAGCCGGCGACCTCCTCCAGGAGCGGGGCGGCGGCGGCCGTCTCCGCGGCGCCGGCGCTGTGCGCGCGGGCCCAGCCCTCGAGCAGCCCGGCCAGCGCCGCCCCCCACTCGTCGCCGAGACGCTGGCAGGTGAACCGGACAGCGGCGGCTCCCTCGGGGCCGCTCTGGAGCGCCTGGCAGGCGTGGCCGAGGCGGGTGAGCAGGCCGGCGCCCTGGGCCTCCGCGGCCTCGATGGCGGCGCTCACCTCCGCCGCGCCCCGTCCGTCGCCGGCCAGCAGGGTGGCGACGCCGAGCCCGAGACGGGCGCCGATCGCCAGGGCGCCCGACACCAGAGGGCCGGTCTCCGCGGCCGCCAGGACCCGCCGCGCCTCGCGCGCCTCGCCGGCCAGCAGCGCGCAGAGGCCGGCCACGACCTCGACGGCCTCCGGCCCCGCCTGCGCGGCCCCGGCCCGGGCGCCTCGGGGATCGCGGACGGCGGCGCGCAGCAGTCCCAGCGTGCCGGTGGCCGGCGCCGCGCCTGGCTGCAGCCAGGCGGACAGCGTCTGGCGCTCGCGGCGGGCCGCCTCGGCGGCGTTCGCGGCCCCCAGGCCGGCCTCCGCGCGCTGGTAGGCCGCCAGCGCGGCCTCCCACAGCCCATCCGCGCGGTGCCGGCGGGCGCTGGCCAGGAGCAGCCACGGGTCGTTCGCGAGCACGGCCGGGGGGAGCGCGTCGATCCACACCTGCGAGCCCTGCAGGAGCTGCTCGCCGCTGTTGCCGAGCAGCCGGTCGACCGCGACCCAGTCCTCCGCGCGGCAGTGCGCGTGCAGCGCCTCGGCGAGCGCCCCGGCCTCCTCCAGCACCGCGCCGGCTCGCCAGTGCCGCTCGCGCACGGCCGCCTCACCCACCTCCTCGACCAGGATGGACTCCAGGTGCGCGCGCAGCACCTCGTGATAGCGGTAGTGCCCGCCGTCGTCCAGCGCGTGGGTGAAGACCTGCCGGCGCTCCAGCTCCTGGAGCAGGACGTGGCTGTCTCGCCGGCCCAGCAGCGCGTCGCAGATCGGGCCGCTGAGCCGCTGGAGCACGCACGTGTCGACCAGGAAGACCCTCAGCTCCGGCGGCAGCTCCGCCAGCACGTTGCGCGTCAGGTACTCGCGGACGAAGCGGGAGGCCGCGCCCAGCCCGGCCAGGACGCGCCGGCGCTCCTCCGGGGCCTTGCCGCGCGTGGCCAGGTGGAAGAGCTGCAGCCCGGCCGCCCAGCCCTCCGTCCGGCGTGCGAGCGAGGCGAGCTCCACCGGCGGCAGCGGCGCCCGGTAGAAGTCGCGGAAGAGCCGCTCGACCTCCCAGGACCGGAACCGGAGGTCGTCGCCGCCGATCTCCAGCAGGCCACCGGAGACCCGCAGGCGAGGCAGGTTGAACCGCGGCTGAGCTCGTGAGGCGGCGAGCACGTGCAGCGACGGGGCGTACTCGATCAGCCGCTCCAGCGCGGCCTCCGCCGGCGTGCCCTCGAGCGTGTGGAGATCGTCGATGACCAGCAGCGCCCGCGGCCCCCGCCACGTCTGGAGCGCGCGGGCGGCGTCCTCCACCGTCGTCCAGCCACCCGGCAGGTCGCCGAGCGCGGTCCGGAGCGCCTCCTCCAGGTAGCCGAGGAAGACCTCGGCGGCGCCGTCCCAGCTCTCGGGGCGATACCAGGCCACCGGTACGCCGGCGGTGGCGGCGAACCGCGCGAGCAGCGTCGTCTTGCCGGAGCCGGCCGGCGCGACCACCAGGCCCAGCCGCCGTGACCAGAGGACGCTCAGGAGGTCGTCGAGCCGCTCCCGCGGCAGCGACTCCGACCGCGGCGCCCGCAGCTTGGCGGCCAGGAGCCGCCCGGGCGCACGAAGGCGCGCGCTCTCGCTCACACCAGATGCTTCGCCGGTCGGCGCAACGCCGTTCGCCACCCCATGTGTGTGTGCGCATTGTGTGGCCGGGGAGGTCCCACGCACCAGGGACATTTGTCTCGATCGGCGGGACGGCGTCGGCGGGAGCGTCGAACGCTGCTACCATCGCCCGGCGAGGTCGAACGTGATCATCTGCAAGAAGTGCGGCAACCACAACCAGGACCAGGACGCGTTCTGCGCATCCTGCGGGACCTTCCTGGAATGGAGCGGCGAGCGGATCGCCGAGCAACCGCCGCCCGCACCCCCTCCGCCGGCGCCGCCGCCGCCGCCCACCGGCTTCGTCGACCGGGTCAAGCAGGCGGTCGGCATGGAGGACGGCCCACCGAGGCAGGCGCCGCCTCCGGGCTCCGCCAGCCCTCGACCGCAGGCCCAGACCGGCGCCCCGCCGCTTCCGGCTCCGGCCCCCGCGTCGAGCAGCGGCTGGACGCCGCCGCCATCGGTCGCGGCCTCCCAGATGCCGCTCGCGCCGCCGGTGGCGGGGGCGCCCGCGCCTCCGCCACCCGCCCCGCCACCGCCTGTGCCGCCGCCGCAGGCGATCGCCCCGGCGGTGCTCCCACCGCCCGTCCCGGCCACCGACGCGCTGGAGGCCCGCCGGCCCGAAGCCGGCGCTCCGGCGCCACCACGTCCCAGGCCCCCGGCGCGAACGGCGCCCGTGGCGCCGGACCAGTACGAGCCATCCGACGTCCTGTGCTCCCAATGCCATGCGGGGAACCCCGCCGGCCGGCATTTCTGCCGGCGCTGCGGGGCGCCGCTCGTCACGACGGCGGTGGTCCACACCCCGTGGTACCGGCGGATCTTTCCGGGACGGCGGGCGCCGGCCGCGGGGGACCGGCCGGTCCGGCAGCGGCAAGGGGGCGGGCTCGGCGCCGCCGTGCGGATGTTCGTCGTGACGCTCATGGCGGCCATCGTGATCGGCGGCGGGCTCGCCTACGCCGCGCTGCCCGACTTCCACCGGGCGGTCGACATTCGCATCGACGACCTGGTGACGATGGTCCGGCGGCAGCTCAGTCCCGGCTTCGTCGCGGTGCGACCGACGAGCACGAGAGCCAGCTCCGAGCTCTCCGGCCATCCCGGCCAGTTCGCCGCCGACCTGGTGAGCAACGACTACTGGGCGGCCGACACGGCGCGCGATCCGCAGCCGGCGCTGGTGTTCACCTTCGCCGGCAGGACCGACCTCGACAACCTGCTGGTCACCTCGGGTGCGGCCACCGACTACGCCAGGCTGGCCCGTCCCCGGACCATCCAGCTCACGTACTCAGACGGAACCGGCGAGGAGCTGACGCTCAGGGACGACCGGACGCCGGCGAGCTACCCGATCCACGCCCGCCAGGTGACCAGCGTCACGCTCCGGATCACGGGCGTGTACCCGGGCAGCGGAAGCACGGCCGTG
Organism: Candidatus Dormiibacterota bacterium; assembly: GCA_036500885.1. Classification (GTDB taxonomy): domain Bacteria; phylum Chloroflexota; class Dormibacteria; order Dormibacterales; family Dormibacteraceae; genus CF-161. The sequence continues at coordinate 100 of DASYBH010000278.1, read as the reverse complement.
GCGATGGCGGAGGTGGAGTTCTACCACCTGCGGTAAAGAGGAAGACGACTTGCCCCCCCTGACCCCCCGGCAGATGAGGGGGGTGAGGACGAAGTGGCTC
>DASYBH010000277.1:0-13205 GCA_036500885.1 Candidatus Dormiibacterota bacterium | reverse complement strand
CCGGTGGGTCGGGTCTCAGCGGTGGCCATCGTCCTGGGCCAGGGTAACGGGTCCGGCAATGCGCCCCGAGGGGCGCGCGCCGCCCGACCCGCTTCGCACTGGCATTTCTCGCCCGCAATGCTGGCATTGGTCGCCTATAATGACACCATGCTCGATGCCCGCCAGATCGCTGAGATCGTCCGCCGGCAGGACCACGACCCGGGGGTCGGCCCCAGCACCCTGCACTACTACGTGCAGGTGGGCATCCTGCCGCCCGCCGTGGGCAGGGGGCGCAGCGGCTACACACCCGAGCACCTGACCCGCTTCCGGCTGGCGCGCCGGCTGAAGCGGGAAGGGATCTCGCTGGCGCAGATCCGGCAACGGCTCGGCCAGATGTCACCCGCCGAGGTGGCGGCCGCTCTGGCACCCGCGCCAGCCCCCACCGAGCTGGACGCGACCGCCGTTCCCTACACCGTCGCCCCACCGCGGGCGATGCTGCTGGGCGAGACGGCGGCGCGGCAGGTCGAGGAGGCGGCCACGCGGTACTCGATCGCGACCGAGGCGCTGCGCGCCCGGCCGGGTGACACGCCGCGAACCCTGCGGTTCCGCGGCGGCTTCTCGCTGCAGGTGCCGGCCGGCACCGGCGACGACCAGATCGCACGGCTGTACACGGCCATCGAGGCGGCGCTCGACCAGACCGCGTCGGAGCAGCGCGAGCAGTCTGACCAGGAGGACGAGGTGCGATGACGAAGGCAAACAGAAAGGAAGACGACTTGACCCCCCTGACCCCCCGGCCGATGAGGGGGGGAGATGGCAGGGTCGAGTTGACCATTCGCCCGTCGCGGCAGGCGATCGGCCGGCAGGGCGGCGGCGCGCATCTGCTGGTTCGCGCCGTACCACCCGCTCCCCCGGCCCGCCAGAAGCGGCGGCCGGTCGCGCTGGCGCTGGTGATCGACCGCTCGGGCTCCATGGGTGAGCCGGCGGACAACGCCGCCGGCGTCACCGGCGCGGCGATGCCGGTGGTCCTGCAGCCGGGGAAGCTCGTGCGCGGCGCCATCGACACCGGCCGGCGCGACAAGCTGAGCTTCGTCAGGGCCGCCACGCGGCGCCTCCTCGACCTGATGCACGACGGCGACGCGGTGTCCCTGGTCACCTTCGACGACAAGGTGGCCGTCGTCAAGCCGCTCACGGTGCTGAACGACGCCACGCGCCGGACCATCGGCGACGCCGTCGACCGGCTTCACCCGGGTGGCTCCACCTTTCTCGAGGGCGGCCTCCAGGCCGGCCTGGAGCAGTTGAGCGAGGCGACCCGCGAGCACTACGGCTGCAAGCTCGTCCTGCTCTCGGATGGCCAGGCCAACGTCGGGGAGCAGCGTCCGGCGGTGCTGTCGGAGGTCGCGGCCGGCGCCGCGCACCGCGGCATCACGATCTCGACGCTGGGGGTCGGGTTCGACTACAACATCGCGCTCATGAGCTCGCTGGCCGAGGCCGGGAACGGTGACTTCAACCACATCGGCTCACTCGACGCCCTCGACGAGATTCTGCGCGAGGAGTTCACGACCGCGGCCGAGGTCACCGCCCGCGACGTCCACGTGACCGTGGACCTGCCCGAGCGGCTGGCGTTCGGCACCAACCTGAACGGCTACCGGCAGGACGGCACGGAGCGGGGCTTCGAGGTCCACCTGGGCGACCTGGTGCGACCCAAGGAGTTCCTCTTCGAGGTCACGACGCCCGTGCCCCTCGAGGGCGATCGCGTGACGGTCGCCGTCCGGGCGACCTACCGCGATGCCCAGGACGCCGCACGGGAGAGCACCGTGCAGCTGGCGCTCCGCGTGTGCGCCGAGGACGATGCGCAGCGTGAGCGCGTGGACGACGACGTCATCTCGAGGCTGCTGATCCAGCTCCCGGCTCGCGCGGAGATGGACGCGGCGCTGGCCTACGAGGCCGGCGACGTGGCGAGGGCCGGCGCCGCGATCCGCACCAGTCGCCAGGCGATGGCCAGCGTGCAGCGCTACTACGGCGACGCCGCAACCGACCGCATCGAGATGACGGACTGGGAGTCCAGGCTGACCGATCTCAGCACGGCCTCCATGACCGGTCCGCTGCACAGCAACCGCATCAAAACGATGTTCGCGGCCAGCTATGACCTGAGCCGGTCGAGGCCCCCCAGAGACATGTGACCCGGGAGCAGCCCCAAAAGCAGGGGCGGCCCCCGGGCTGCCCCCCCTTGTGTCTATATCGAGCGACTGACGATGGTGCGGCGGCCCTCGCGGCGGAGGACGTAGCCGGCCGGGAACAGGCGCCGGTCCTGGAAGTCCTCCTGGTGGCTCACGACGATGACCCGGTCCATGACGGTGGCGATCTGGCGGAGCTGGTCGATGATCTGCTGCCGGCCCATCTGGTCGAGGCTGCCGAACCCCTCATCGATGACGAGCGAGCGGAGGGTGCCGCCCGCGTACCGCCCGATGCCGGCCGCCAGGGCCACGGCCGCGCGGAACTTCTGGCCGCCCGAGATGAAGGCCACGTCCATCGGCTCCTCGCTGGAGCCGAGGTCGACGGCCTGGATGCCGATCTCCTGCCGCTCACCCCGCTCGTTCCACGTCAGACGAACCTCGAGCTGCCCGCCGGAGATCTGGCGCAGCGTCTCGTTGGCGTACTGCTGGATGCCGGCCAGCGCCTCGTCCATCAGGCGGGCCTGCAGGCCGCCTCTGCCCAGCAGGCGGGCCAGTCGCTCCCAGCGCCGGCGGTCGCGCGACGCGTCCTGGACCCGGCACTCCAGGTCCCGCCGCTCCTCGCGCAGCCGGCGGGCCTGCTCCCGCGCCCGCAGCGCCTCGTCCCTGGCCTCCTGGCGCGCCGGCGTCTCCGCCTCCAGCTCGCGCTGGATGCGCTCGGCCTCCTCGACCGGGACCCGGTGGGCGGGCGGCGTCCGCTCCAGCGTCTCCTCCAGCTCGCGCAGCAGCACCTGTCGCGAACGGATCTCGCGCTCGGCGCGGTCCAGCGCCTCGCCGCGCTCGGGCGCGCCGGCCAGGGCCGCCAGCCGCTCGCTCAGCTCGCGGGCGAGCGCCGGGTCCCTGCGGAGGGCCCGCTCCCGCCACGCGGCGGGCACCGGCTCGAGCCGCAGCTCCGCCTCCCCACGCAGCCGGACCGCCTCGGCCTCGCGCCTCGCGGCCGCGGTCTCGAGCTCGGCGCTCCGCGTCCGCGCCGCATCCAGCGCCCGCCGCCGGTCATCGACCTCCCGCCGCCGCGCCTCCCACCACTCGGTCGCGGCGCGCGTCCGCTCTTCGGCCGCGGCGATCGCGGTGACCAGCTCGCGCTCCCTCGCGACAGCGGCGGCGCGCGTCGCCGGCGACGACGCCGCGCTCAGGGTCGCGAGCTCGGCGCGCCTGGCCTCGAGGTCGGCGGCCAGGGACTCACGGCGGTAGCCCAGCGCCTGCAGCCGGTCGCGCTCCCGCCTGATCGCCTCGCCTCTGGCCGCCTCGGCCGCGACCCGGGCGGCGAGCGCGGGCAGCTGCTCCGCCGGGGCGTCGGCGACCGCCGCCGCCCAGGCGGGCAGGTCCTCCATCGCCGAGAGCTGGCCGGCCATCTCCTCCACCCGGCCCCAGCGGTCCGCCACCCGGCCGGCGATGGCCTCGAGGTCGCGGACCGCCGCGCGCCGCTGCTCGACCGCGGCCCCTGCCGCGGCCAGCACACGGTCCGCCGCGGCAAGCTCCCGGTCCGCGGTGGCCAGCACCTCCTCCCCGGTTGCCAGGCGCTCCGCCGCCCGGCGCAGCTCGGCGTCGATGTGCTCGTGCTCGACCCGCTGGCCGCAGTGGGAGCACGTGCCCTCCGAGCGCGCCGCCAGCCGCTCCTCGAACGTTCGCTGGAGCACGGCGACCGCGGCCTGGCGCTCGTGGCGCCGCCCGAGCGCCTGCTCGCGGTCGCGCTGCGCCTCCTCGGCGGCGGCCGAGGCGGCCTCCAGTCCGTTCCGCGCCCGCGCCAGGGCGGTTGCCGGCTCGTGCCCGTCCAGGCGACCCAGCATGTCGGCGAGCTCGCTGCGCTCGCGCACCAGCTGGGCGACCAGAGGTCGCGCCCGGCCGAGCGCCTCGATCGCCTCCAGCGAGGCCGAGACGCCCGGCAGCTCACCGAGCTCGGCGTCGAGCAGCGCCAGGCGCTCGTCGCCGTCGGATAGCGCCGTCTCCAGCTCGGTGATGCGGCGCGCGGCCGCCACCAGCGGCGCCAGCGCCTCGCGCTCGGAGCGCAGGCGCCCCGGCTCCGCCATCGCCTCGTTCGCCGCCCGCACCGCCATGTCGGCCTGCGCCTCGGCCTCGCGCGCCGCCGTCTCCGCCGCCGCCACGTCGACGGCGGCGGCGGCCGCGCGGTGGGCGGCCGCCTCCTCCGCGGCAGCGGCGGCCGAGGCCAGGGCGGCCAGCGCCTCCTCGACCGGCACGGCCGCCGCCGACACGTCGGCATGCTCGCGGGCCGCCCGGCGGATCTCGTCGCCGCCCGCGATCAGCTGGCGCATCTCCCGCAGCTCGCCCCGGCGCAGCTCGGCCTGCGCGGCCTGCTTTCGGTACGCGCGCGCGCCCTCCACCAGGCGGATCGCCTCGGCCACACGCGTGCGGTGGGCCGTGAGCTCACCGTCGGCGGCGGCGAAGCGAGACTCGAGCGCGGCCAGCTCCTCCTCCCCGACCGGCGCCGTCCCGGCCAGCGCGGCCTCCAGCTGGACCACGGTCGCGCGCGCCTCGCGCGCCGCGTCGCGCGCGAGGCCGGCCAGGCGCTCGTACTCCTGCAGCTCGATGAGGTCGCCCAGGATCGTGAACCGCTGATCCGGACGGGCCTGGAGCAGCCGCTCACTCTGGCCCTGCAGCAGCACGACCGACGAGACGAACGTCTCGTAGCCGAGGCCCACCTTCTCGCGGACCCAGTCGGCCAGGCCACCCCGGGCCTCGGTACCGGCCACCGCCCGCCAGACCCCGTCCTCCGGGTCGAACCAGTCGGCCTGCTGCGCCCGCTCGTCGGCGCTGCCGCCGGCGCGCTTGCGGCGGCGGGAAAGCGTTCGCGTGACCCGGTACAGCGTCCCGTCCAGCTCGAACTCGAAGCACGCCGACATCCGGGTCTGGCCCTTGCGCAGCAGCTCCGCATCGGCGCCCTGGGCGGCGCCGCCACGGTGGACGCCGTACAGGCAGTACGTGATCGCGTCGAAGATGGCCGACTTGCCGGCGCCGTTGTCGCCCCAGATGCTCCACAGGCGCGCGCCGCGGAAGTCGAACACCGCCTCGTCGTAGGTGAGGAAGCTCTCCAGGAGCACGCGGACCGGGACCATCAGCGGCGCGGCTCCAGCAGCCGCTCGGCGAGCGCCAGCAGGTCGTCGCGGTCGGGATCGCCGTCCAGCTCGGCGGCCAGGAAGCGGCGGACCGTCCCGGCCACGTCCCGCCGGTCGTACGCCGTGCGCGTCTCCGCGCCGCCCGCCGCCGGCGCCGTCACGTCCAGGTCGATGGGCTGGCAGAGCCGCGAGAACAGGCGCCGGGCCTCGAGCTGGGCCGCCAGCGTGGACTGGCCCCGCTCGACGCGCAGCCGCAGCGCGACGATCGCGCCGTCCAGGTCGCCGGCCTCCCGGGCCCGGGCCTCCAGCGGCTCGCCGGCCGCGGCCTCGATGCGGACCAGCCGCGTCGCGCGGAGCGGCAGCAGCTCCGGCTCGCCCACCAGCCCGCGCGGCCCGACCTCGACGAGGACGGCGCTCTTCTCGTCGCCGGCCTCCCCGAAGTCCATCCGCTCGATCGAGCCGGAGTAGCGGACGGACGGCACGCCCAGGTGCAGCGCCTGGTGGATGTGGCCCAGCGCGACGTAGGCGAAGGCCGGCAGGTCGGCCGACTCCAGGGGCACGTCGTCCGCCTCGCTGAGCTCGTGGCCGTCGCGGCCGAAGCCGCGGACGAGGAAGTGGCCGGCCACCACGGTCGGGTCGGCCGATCCGCGCACCTCCTCGCTCAGCTCGCGGATCGAGCGGCGCACGGCGTCGGCGAGCTGGCGGCGCCGCTCGGCCCCGTCGGCGACGTCCAGGGCCTGCAGGCCGTACCGGTCCTGCGTCGGGTACGGCAGCAGCAGCAGCTGGAGCGCCTCGCCGTTCGCGGCGACCACGCGGCGGACGGACGGCTGGTCGCAGAAGACGACCTGCCCGGCGGCCTCGGCCCCGACCAGCCGCTGCACGCCGTTCAGCAGCGGGAAGAGGTGGTCGCGATCGTGGTTGCCCGCCACGAAGACCGCGCGCAGCCCTCGCTCCAGCTCGGGCCGCAGCACCTCGGCCAGCTCGCCCAGCACCCCGTCGAGATGGCTCGCGCGGTGCTCGTCCACCACGTCGCCGGCGACCAGCAGCAGGTGGACCTCACGCTCCCGCGTGTACGCAAGCACCTCGCGCACCCGGGCGAGCTGGTCCCCCGTCCGGTCGACGCCTCGCAGGCGGGCGCCGAGGTGCCAGTCCGAGGTGTGGAGCAGCTTCACGGCGCCCGCTTGCGCTGAGCCCTGGCGGGCCCCAGCTCGGCGGCGGGCGCCATCCCATCGGCCCCCGGCGGCGGCAGCGTCGATGCCTCCGCCCGGCGCATCGCCCACGGCGCGCGGGGCACCCGGACGTTCATCGGCTCCCGGAAGCTGGGCTGGAAGACGACCTTGTCGGCCGAGTCCAGCTTCTGGACATAGTCGCGCAGCTCCTCGGGCAGGAAGCTGTAGACGGCGGCCCCCAGCTCGTGTCCCCCGCTGCGCCCGAGCACCCGGATCGCGCAGTTCTCGACCACCCGGGGCGACACCAGCGAGGCCTGCTGCTGGGCGCCCAGCAGGATCACGCCGCGCGACCGCAGCTCGGCCGCCACCTCCTCGACCAGCTTCGTGATCGGGTCGCTGTTGCCGCGCGGCGCGAAGCGGTTCAGCTCGTCCAGGACGAACAGGTAGTGCATGCCGCGCACCGCCCGGCCGCCCGTCTGCAGCTCCTTCGCCTGCTTGAGCAGCGCCGCGACGACGAAGCGCTGGAGATGGGCGTCCGACAGGCCGGCCAGGTCCACTACCGTGGTCCGGGTCGGGGCGAACGACTCCAGCTCGAGCGGCCGCGAGGGACCGGCGTCGACGCGGAAGATGCCGGACGACTCGTGCACGACCCGGCGTAAGCGCCGGTAGAAGCGGCGCAGCGTGCCCGGGTGGTGCTGGCCGCGAGCCAGGCGGTGGAAGTGAGGATCGCCGGCGTCGGCCAGCCCGGCGTCGAACCAGTCGAACAGCTCGCCAAACGTCCGCGGCACGCCCTCGTTGAGGCTGCGGCGCCGCTCGCCGGCCGCGCCTCGCCACTCGCGGACGAGGATGCGCTGCACGTCCGCGACCAGCAGGGCGAAGTTGTCGTCCTCCCGGTCGCCGTCGGCGAAGAGGTAGTCGAACAGGTCCTGGAGGAGGATGTCCGCCAGCGTCCACGAGTACGGCGCGACGCCCGGCCGGCCGACGTCCTGGGCCAGGTCGGTCCCCGGCTGCTGCGGCGCGAAGAAGTCGCACTCCAGCGGCCGCGGGTCCTCCCAACCCATGGCGGCCCAGGCCGCGCGGTCGGCCGGCGTGAAGTCCCTCGACCAGTGGTCCAGCCAGAAGAGGTCGAAGCCCTTCACGTTGAGGACCACCGCACGGACCTGCGGCCGGTCGGGATCGCTGGGATGGTCGTCCGCCCACCGGCGCGTCCAGTGCAGGACCTGCGCGAGGGCGATCGTCAGGAAGCTGGACTTCGTGCCCACGCCGGCGATGCCGCTCACGTTCAGGTGGCCGCCGAGCGCTCCGAGCAGGTAGTCGAGGTCGATGAACGCGGGCCCGGCCACCTGGTCGCCGCCGTTCCGGATAAGGCCGACGCACAGCGGCCGGGCCATCCGGTCGACGCCGTACGCGCGCCTGGCGTGCTCCTCGACCGCGGGATACACCAGCGCCTCCTCGTGCGGCGGGGTGAAGAGGTTCGGCTCCACCGCCAGCACCCGCACCTGCGCGTAGGTGACGCCGCGCGACTGCAGCGGCACGGTCTCGTCCGGCCGGCCGTCGAAGCGGTCGGCCTCCTCCAGCATGCTGACCCGCCGCGAGCGGCGGAACACCTCGGTGACGAGACCATAGAACTCGACGACTCGCTCTCCGACCTCGGCCCGTGCGTGGACCAGCTGCGTCTTCTCGACCATCCGGTCCTCGGGCACCCAGAAGTAGAAGACCTGGCTGGTCGCCTCGGACTCGCGCGGCGCCCCGACCCGACCCAGCGGCGCGCCGCTCACGCCAGGACCCTGGCCAGGCGCGCGGACAGCTCCTCGATCGACGGCATCAGCGCGTGCAGCTCGTCCTCGACGCGCACGATCGGCTCCAGCGAGACGCCCACCCTGGCGTAGCTCCCCTCGCGATGGCGAAGGCCGCGCACGAAGGCGGACAGCGCCGAGATCTCGACGGCCGGGGCGGACAGGTGGGTCACGTACTCCAGAGGCATCGTCAGCCGGACCAGGCCGTAGCTCGGTCCGGCCATCTCGGTGGTCGAGAGCCGAAGGTACCAGCTCACGACCCGGGCATGCTCGGTCTCCAGAACGAAGGCGGGCGTGCGCTGGCCGGGCGCCAGATCGTACAGCAGCGCCAGGTGACTCGATGGCAGGTACTGGCGCATCTGGCGCTTGACCATGCCGAGCGCGGGCATGGGGCCCGCGACCAGCCGGCGCTCGAGCAGGCCGTCCACCAGCGCGGGCACGTCGGGCAGCCGGAGCAGCAGATCGCGCTCCGCCCGCTCCATCGCCAGCTTGGCCAGGTCGAAGCTGCGGCGCCGGAGCACGTCGAAGTCGGCGGTCACGTCCTTGCTCTCAGCCGCGAGCAGCTCGAGGCCCAGCGCGGCGCAGCCCTCGGCCAGCTCGGCCAGCTCGTCTGGCGGGATGCCGTTCGCGATCAGGCAGAGCACCGAACGCAGCACGCAGGCCTCCGCCGGGCGTCTCAGCCGCCGGCCGTCCAGGCACAGCTCCAGCGCGCCAGTCGACGCGAGCACGAGCGGACGGCGGGCGCCGTCGACGCGCACCACGCCGACGGTGCGGCTGACCAGCGAGCCGTCGATGAAGCGCTGCGGGGGCGCGAGCGGCGTCCCCGCGCACTCGATCGGCCGCCAGGCGGCGGCGGGCAGCTCCCAGGAGAGCTCGCGGACCCTGCTCTCCTCGTCCTCCAGCTCGGCCTGGTCCAGGGCCGGCAGGGCCACGAACCCGGCGTCGCTGACGGGCATGAAGCCGTGCCGGCGAGCGAACGCGCCGAGACCGCTGGGGCTATGGACCGGGGACACGTCCCGCTCGCGCACGGATCGGCTCGACGTACAGGGTCATCGCGCCGCCACCAGAGGAACCCCGCGCGAAGGCCGCACGGTCTCGACGGACGTGGTGAGCTTCGCCAGCCGCCGCGGGTCGGGGACGACCCCCAGGCCCGGCCCGGCGGGCACGTCGAGCCGGCCGTCGCTCATGACGAAGGGCTCGGTGAGGTCCTGGTGGAAGTGGCGGTCCGAGGCGGACAGGTCGCCGGGGAGCGTGAAGCCGGGCAGCGCCGCCAGGGCGACGTTGCCGGCCCGGCCCAGCCCCGTCTCCAGCATGCCGCCCACCCACACGGGCACCCCGCCGGCCACGCAGACGTCGTGGACGCGGCGGGCCTCCAGATAGCCGCCGACCCGGCCCGGCTTGACGTTCACGATCGCGCAGGCGCCGAGCGCGATCGCGTCGGCTGCCGTCTGCGCCGAGGTGATCGACTCGTCCAGGCAGATCGGCGTGCGGACCATGCGGGCCAGCTGGGCGTGGGCGCGGACCTGCTCCTCGGGCAGCGGCTGCTCGATCATCAGCAGGCCGAAGGCGTCCAGGCGGGCCAGCCTGTGGGCGTCCGCCAGCGTATAGCTGGCGTTGGCGTCGACCTGGAGGGGGACCTCCGGGAACGCGCCACGCACCGCGCGCACGGGCTCGATGTCGCAGCCGGGCTCGATCTTGAGCTTGACCCGCCGGTAGCCCTGGGCGAGATAGCCGTCCACCGTTCGCAGCAGCGCCTCGACCGATTCGTGCAGGCCGACGGCCACGCCACAGTCGACGGCGGAGCGGACGGCGCCGAGGCGGGACGCGAACGACTCCCCGCGGGCGCGCAGCTCCGCGTCCAGCACGGCCATCTCGACGGCGGCCTTCGCCATCCGGTGGCCGGCCACCGGACGCAGCACCTCGGCCACGCCCGCGGCGGAGAGGCGGTCCTGCCCGAGCAGCCGGGGCAGGAGGTGCTCGCGGAGGACATGCTGGCAGCCGTCCACGTATTCCGAGGTGTAGGTGGGATCAGCCAGGGCGGCGCACTCGCCCCAGCCCTCGCCGTCGCTGGTCAGTACGCGCAGGAGCAGGACGTCGCGATCGGAGTAGGCGCCATGCGCCGTCCGGAACGGCGCGACCAGCGGCAGCCGCACACGCCGCATCTCGATCGCTTCGAGCAGGGCCATCGCCAGATTGTGGCGTCACGCGCGGGGCGATCGCCCAGCCGCCCGGTTTCCGGCGCCGTCTCCTCACGTCCTGGTGCGGTAGCGGAGGTAGACCACGCCGTTGCCGAAACGGCGTTCGTCCAGCAGTTCGAGCTTCACGCGGACATTGTTGGGGAGGGACTGTGTGCCGCCCCCCACCACGATGGGCGTGAGGAACAGGCGGCACTCGTCGACCAACCCGGCCCTGATCGCCTGGCCCGCGAGGTCGGGACCGCCCACCGTGATCTCACGTTCCGCTGACGCCTTCATCCGCCGGACCGCTTCGGCGTCGAAGTCGCGCTCGATCCTGGTCCTGGCGCTGGATACCGCCTCCAGCGTCCTGGAGTACACGATCTTGTCGGCCGCCTGCCATATCGCCGCGAAGTCCCGCGTGACGGCCGGCTGGTCGGGGAGGGTGTGCACGGTCTCCCAGGCGACCATCACCTCGTACAGCCGGCGCCCGTAGAGGTAGGTGCCGGCCGGCCGCTCGAGGTCGTTGACGAAGGTGTGCACCTCCTCGTCCGGCTCAGCCCAGTCGAAGTTGCCGTCCTCGTCCGCAACGTAGCCGTCGAGCGACGTGATCGCTGTGTAGATCAGCCTGGCCAAGGTGAGCCTCCCCCCTTCATCTGCCGGGGGTCAGGGGGGGCAAGTCGCCTTCCTTTACGCCCAGGGTCGGCGCCTCGCGTTCCCCAAGTCCCGCATCAAGTGTAGCGTGACAATTCGGCAATTGCAAGATCTGGACAGCACTCAGCGGGCGCGCTACGATCGGTGCGGCTGCTGGCAGGTATGCAAGTCAGGAGGCTTGTGCGTGACTCCTCTCCCATTCGCCGCCTGCGTACGCGCGCGCTCGGAGTCCTGAGCGATGTGGCGCGCCATGTGGACCGACCCCGACCAGCTGCACAACTTCCGCCTCGACGCGGCGGCGCTGGCGCGGCTGTGGCGCTTCGCCGCGCCGTACCGGCGCTGGCTGCTCCTGTACATGGCCGTGACCGGCGCCACCGGCGTGGCCGAGATCCTCCCCGCGCTGGTCGTGCAGCGCCTGATCGACCAGGCTCTGCCCCACCGCGACCGCCTCCTGCTCGGGCTGCTGGTGCTGCTGCTGGGCGGCCTCTACGTCAGCACGAGCGCACTTCACCTCGGCGCGCGCTGGATCGGCGTCCACGTCAGCTCCGGGATCATCGTCAGCCTCCGCGGGATGCTCTTCGACCACATCCAGAGCCTGCCGCTGGCGTTCTTCACCCGCGCCCAGACCGGCCTGGTCCAGAGCCGGATCCACAACGACGTGGGCGAGGTCAACGATCTGCTGACCGACACCATCAGCTCGGCCGTCAGCGACCTGCTCAGCCTCGCGTTCACGCTGGCGGCCATGCTGGCGTTGAGCTGGCGGGTGACCCTGGGCGTGCTCGTGATCGTTCCGCTCGTGCTCGTCCCCGCCGAGGTGGTCGGGCGCCGGGCACGGCGCATCAACCGCGAGTCCATGCGGCGGCGGGGCGCGCTCAACGTCATGACCTCGGAGCGCTTCAACGTCTCCGGGGCCCTGCTGGTCAAGCTGTTCGGCCGGCCGAAGGCGGAGCTGGACGAGTTCACCCACCGCGTCCGTCGCATGCGCGAGGCGGCCGTCCAGTCGCAGCTCCTCGGCGCCACTTTCTGGGGGGCGCTCTCGCTGGCCGGCTCGCTCTCGGTGGTCGCCATCTACTGGATCGGCGGCCTGTCAGTGATCGGCGGCGCGCTCAGCCTGGGCACGGTCGTGGCGCTCGCCACGCTTGCCCAGCGGGTCTACGCCCCGGTGATCGACCTCGCCAACGTCCGCATCAACATGGTCGGCGGACTGGTGGGCTTCGAGCGCGTCAGCGAGGTGCTCGACACCCAGCCCGCGGTGCGCGACCTGCCCGGCGCCCGGCCTCTGGCCGAGGTGCGAGGCGACGTGGCACTGGAGGACGTCTGGTTCCGCTTCCCGGCGCCGGCCGCCTACTCGATCGCATCGCTGGAGGGCGGCTCGCAGGGTGAGGGCGCCACGTCGCTGAGCGACCGGCCTTCGGACTGGATCCTGCGCGGCGTCTCGCTGCGCGCCGAGCCGGGCACGATGACCGCCCTGGTCGGCCACTCCGGCGCCGGCAAGACGACGCTCTGCCAGCTCGTGCCCCGGCTCCACGACGTGACGCGCGGCGCCGTGCTGCTGGACGGCCACGACCTGCGCTCGCTCACGCTGGAGAGCGTCAGGGGTGCGGTCGGCATCGTGCCGCAGGACCCACACCTGTTCCACGACACGATCGCCGCCAACCTGCGCTACGCGCGGCCGGCGGCCACGGACGCGGAGCTGGAGCAGGCCTGCCGGGCTGCCTGCATCCACGAGCTGATCGACGGGCTGCCCGACCGCTACGCGACCGTCGCCGGCGAGCGCGGCTACCGTCTGTCCGGCGGCGAGAAGCAGCGCCTGGCGATCGCCCGGGTGCTGCTGAAGAACCCGGCCGTCCTGATCCTCGACGAGGCGACCTCGCACCTCGACTCGGAGACCGAGGCGCTGATCCAGCAGGCGCTGACGGAGGTGCTGCGCGGGCGCACGTCCTTCGTGATCGCCCACCGGCTCTCGACCGTGCGCGCGGCCGACCAGATCGTGGTGCTCAAGGCCGGCGAGATCGTCCAGCGAGGCCGCCACGAGGACCTGGTGGCGCGGAGCGGCCTCTACGCGGACCTGTACCAGACCCAGTTCAGCGCGGGAGACGGTCAGCGGACGCCGGCATGAGCACGGCCAATC
>DASYBH010000276.1:0-4987 GCA_036500885.1 Candidatus Dormiibacterota bacterium | reverse complement strand
CGGTCGGGCTGGAACCTGTCCCACCACATCTGCACGACTCCCTCCGAGGTCGTCCGGTCGTCGAACAGGTGATGCACGTACGAGGCCCATGGCACGCCCGCGTCGCCGGCGGCGAACCCCGCGCCAAGGCGGAAGCCGTCGGCAAGCACGAGGTCGAACTGCTCGTCGGCCAGCAGCCGGCCGACGTGATCGCGGTGGGTCCTGGCGACGTGGATCTTCCGGCGGAGCGCCTGCTCCAGGCCGGCCGGCGGCTCGCTCTCCGCACCCAGGTCGGACGACCACGGCGTCCACTCGTCGGGACGCAGCTCGACGCCCAGCGCCCCGAGCGCGTCCGCCATGCGCGCGCTGGAGACCGCCACGACCTCGTGGCCCCGCGCGCGCAGAGCGAGCACCAGGCCCACGGCCGGATACCAGCAGCCCTGCTGAGCGGTGAACGACCACAGCACCCGGAGCCCACGACGACCGCCCCCCACGCCGGGCTACTCTACCCGCTGGCCGGCGGAGGATCGCGGATCGCGAGGTTTCCGAGGCGCTCCGCCAGGCGGACCGCTCCGGCGACGGGTTCGGCCTCCGCCCTGACCACCTCCGCGCCCGGCAGAGCGGTCCCAAGGGCCGTGCGCACCGCCGCCTCCAGCGCGGGCTCGCCGAGCAGCATGCCGCCGGCCAGCACCACCGGGCCCGGCAGCGCCGGGATCCACCGACGCAGCGCAGCGCTGTCCTGGGGGACGCGTACCTCGGCGAGGAGCCGGCCGGCGACCGTCGCCGCCTGACCCGCCAGCTCCGCCGCCGTCGCCTCGACGAGGCCCTCGCCGGCCTCCAGCGCCATCTGGCTGAACGCCGCCCACCGCTCGGGCTCGCGGTGCACGTGGAAGTGGGCGGTCAGCTCCAGGGGGTCGTCCACGCCGGTGGCCTCCAGCAGGCGCCGCGCCAGCGGGCCCGGCGACTCGCCGCGGTCGTGGGCCGCGAGGACGCGGCGGATCGCCTCGCGCACGACCCAGTGGCCGCTGCCCTCGTCACCCAGCAGGTGTCCCCAGCCCCCCGCGCGCGCCTCCTCGCCGTCCGCGCTCGAGCCCCAGGCCACCGAGCCCGTGCCGGCGATGAGCACGATGCCCGCGTCCAGTCCGGCCGCGGCCAGCACCAGGCGCGCGTCGTGCACGACCTCGACGTCCGCGCCTGGCAGCAGCGGCCGCAGGAGCTCGCGCATGCGCCGGCGGCTGGGCGCCGTGTCACAGCCCGCCGCGCCCGCCACCGCCGCGGTCACCGCCGGGCTGCCCAGCTCCCGCACCACCTGCTCCAGGATCGCCCCGGCCCGGCCGGCGCCCGCCGCCGTCAGGCTGGCGCTGCCCGCCGTCGCCTGACCGACGACGCGCCCGTCGCGGCTCAGGCACGCACGCGTGCGACTCCCGCCGATGTCCAGCCCGAGCACCGTCGTCACCGGCTGATCGTCACCTTGCGCAGGCCGCGAGGGCTATCGGGGTCGATGCCGCGAGCCGCGGCCAGGCCAGCGGTCAGCAGCTGCCCCGCGACGGCGAATGGCAGCGGGGTCAGCGCCTCCGGCAGCCCTGTCGCCAGCCTGACGCCCGGCTCGCCCCCGGGCAGCGGTCCGTCGCCCACGGTGAGCACCCGCGCCCCACGTCGGCGGAGCTCGCCGGCCAGCCTGGCCATCTCGCCGGCCGCCGGTCCGGCCGCGTCCAGCAGCAGCACCGGGAAGCCGGGCTCGACGATGGCGATGGGGCCGTGCAGGAAGTCCGCAACGGACCGCGCCTCGGTCACCAGGTAGGCGGCCTCCATGACCTTGAGGCCGACCTCCATGGCCGTCGCCAGGTTGTATCCGCGGCCCAGCACCGCCAGCCGGGTGGCGCCGCTCAGCGCACCCACCAGCGGCTCCAGATCGCCCTCTGTCGCCAGCGCGGCGCGCAGGGCCTCCGGCACGCGCGAGAGCGCGCCCGCGAACGCCGGCTCCGGCCGCAGCGCCTGTGACAGCAGCGCCACCACGAGCAGGCTGGCCGTGTAGGTCTTGGTCGCCGGCACGCTGCGCTCGAGCCCGGCGCCGAGCTCGACCACGTGACGCGCGGCGGACGCCAGCGGCGAGCCGGGATCGTTGGTGATGGCGACCGTCACCGCGCCCTGGCGGCCGGCCTCGGCCAGCACCTCCACGACGTCGGTGGAGGCGCCCGCCTGGCTGATCGCCAGCACGCAGAACCGGCGCAGGTCGGGAGGACGGCGGTACAGCGTGAACAGCGAGGGCGCCGCCAGCGCGACGGGGAGGCCGTTGCGCGCCTCGAACAGGTACTTCGCGTACACGGCCGCGTGGTCGGAGCTGCCGCGGGCGGCGATCACGAGCCCGGCCGGATCGGCCGCCCTGATCGCGGCCGCCGCCTCGGCCACCGGCCCGGCCGCCGAGTCCAGCACGCGCTCGGCGACCTCCGGCTGCTCGCCGATCTCCCGCCGGAAGAGCGTCATGCCTCGTACACCGGTCGGCCCGCCACCAGGGTGCGGCGCACGCGAAGGTCCGGGCCCAGCACCACCAGGTCGGCGTCGCAGCCGGCCGCCACCCGGCCCAGCGTCGACAGGCCCAGCACGCCGGCTGGCGTCCGCGAGGCCATCGCCAGCGCCCGGTGCAGGCCGAACTGGTCGGCCGCCCGGCGCACCAGCTGGTCCATGGTGGCGGCGCCGCCGGCCAGCGTGCCATCGGCCAGGCGGACCGCGTCACCATCCCACGTCACGTCGCGACCCCCCAGCTGGTAGTGGCCGGGGGGAGCGCCGGCCGCGGCCACCTGGTCGGTGGTCAGGGCCAGCCGGCGGGCGCCCTTCGCGCAGCCCGCCAGGGCGACGAGGGCCTGGTGCACGTGCACTCCGTCCGCGATGATCCCGGCCGTCACGCGGGGATCGTCGAGCACCGCGCCCACCAGGCCGGGAGCGCGGTGGTGCAGCGGCGGCATCGCGTTGAAGAGGTGGGTCGCGAAGCGGACGCCCGCGTCGATCGCCGCCAGGCCCTCGTCGTACGTGGCCCCGGAGTGGCCGGCAGAGACGACCACGCCGGCGCACGCCAGCGCACGGACCGCCTCCAGCCCACCCTCCAGCTCGGGCGCCAGCGTGACCAGCCTGGGCGGCCGCTCCAGCAATTCGGCCACGCGCCCCGCCGCCGGCGGCAGCAGCCACCGCTCCTCGTGCGCGCCCCGGTGGGCCGGGTTGAGGAACGGGCCCTCCAGGTGGGCGCCCAGCACCCTCGCTCCCGGCGCCGCGACCTCCGCCGCCGCGCGGACGAAGCGCGGGGCCTCCTCCAGCGGACGGGAGATCAGCGTGGGCAGGAACCCCGTCACACCCGTGCGGGGCAGCTGCTCCGAGATCGCGCGGATCGCCTCCGCGCCCTCCCTCGCGTCCCGCCCGCCGAAGCCGTTGACCTGGAGGTCGACGAAGCCAGGTGCGATGATCGCGTCACGGTCGCCGGGGCCGCCGAGCTCCACCTCGACGATCCGGCCGGCCTCGATCGCCACGCGCGCGCAGCGGAGGCCGCCGTTCGGCCCCACCACGCTGCCCTCCAGGACCTCGCGGCTCACGGCGCCAGGTGAGGGTATCGCGCGATGAGCACGGCGTTGTGCTCGTCGCCGCCCTCGACGTTGTTCGAGACCAGCACGTTGTCGCCGCCCAGCAGCGCCTCGGTCTCGGCCAGCAGGCCGTGGAGCAGGACCGCGCCGGCCACGGTCGAGACCGGAGCCATCCGCGCATTGCCGACCGGAACGGTGGCGTCGCCCGGGGGGACGGCGCTGTCCAGGACGTGCTCCACCGCGGCGGCCAGGCGGTTGCCGGGCGCACGGCTGGTGATCGCGATGGTGAGGAGGCCGGCCGCGGCGGCGGTCTCCGCCGCCTCGACCGGCACCGCGTTGCGGCCGGAGCTGGACACGACCAGCAGCGCGCCGGCCGGATCCAGCGCGCCGGCCAGCTCGGCGCCCAGGCCAGGGCTGCGCTCGAACGCCGTCACCCGCACGCCCCGCGCGGTGCTGAGCCGCCCGTCGAACAGCGGATGCAGCCAGGCCGGTCCGCCGGCACGGTAGAAGCCCTCCAGCGCCAGGAGCTGCGAGTGGCCGGCGCCGAGCACGTGGAGCAGGCCGCCGGCCCGCACGCGCGGCGCCAGCGCCGCGGCGGCGACCGCGACCGGCTCCAGGTCCAGGCGGTCCAGGGCGTCGAGCGCGGCCTGCCGCACCCGGTGTGCCACGGCTGCCGTGGATCCGTTCACCGCTGTCAACCCGCCACTCCCCCCCTCATCTGCCGGGGGGTCAGGGGGGGCAAGTCGTCTTCCATTGTCATCTCCCTCCGGCCGACAGCAGGTCGGCCGCCGCGACGGCGCTCACTCGCGCGGCGCCGTGGGTGTCCAGAAGGGCATGGGCGCCGGCCGGCCGGCGGACCGGCACGCCCATCTCCACCACGATCGCGTCCGGCCGCCGCGCGAGGATCGCGTCGGCGGCCGCCGCGTGCGCCGGGTGGCGGTGCAGGTCGCGGACGACCACGATCAGCGGCCGGCTCTCGGCCGCGGCCACCGCCGCCTCCACGTCCCGCGGCCCCCCGATGCGCAGCACCCTCACCGCCGCGTCGCGCTCGGCGAGCACGTCGCCCAGCCCCCACGGCACGAGCCCGACCGCGATCGACGCCTCCGGCCGCAGCTCGACGACGACGGGCGCATCGGCCAGCGGCTCCAGACCGCTCGCCCGCAGCGCCCGTCGCGCGGCCTCCAGCCCGACCGCGCGCTCCGGCGCCCCCCTCCCCACCCGCCGGCCACCGAGCGCGGCCACCCGGCCGGCGGCCTCCGTCAGGCGCTCCTCGGTCAGCCGCCCGTCGCGCACCGCGGCGGTCAGCGCGTCGCCCAGCAGGATGACGACCTCCTCGTCGACCAGGCCGCCACCCACGCAGATCGCGTCCGCCCCCGCCGCGATCGCCCGAACGGCGCCCTCCTCCAGGCCGACGGTGTCCCGGATCGCGGCCATCTCCA
>DASYBH010000275.1:0-1830 GCA_036500885.1 Candidatus Dormiibacterota bacterium | reverse complement strand
TTAGACTCCACGCAGACCATGCGAGCTCCAGCGCCGGCAGCCACCACCCCAGCGGGCTGGAGCGGCCGTCACGCGGTCGAGCTCTACGTCCGGACCTACTCCACGATGCTCCAGAGCTCGGGGGAGATCCGTCTCGACACGCTGTCGCACGCGCACCTCGGCATGGCGTCGTCGCTGCACCCGCTGGCCGGCCAGCCCCAGATGGACATGGGCGCGTTCCTCTACTCCGTGCGCCGGCTCCCCCTCGCGATCAGCCGCGCCGGTCGGGTCATCCTGGGCCAGAGCGAGCACGGCTTCCGTGCCGTGCTCGGCCTGGAGGTGGCGGGGTGGGAGCGGGTCAAAGCGCCGGCTCGGCGCCGGCCGTGGTACTCCGACGGGGAGGGCACGCTGGCGGTGCTGCTGGCGTCGCCGTCCGACATCGACGACCTGGTGCCGACGCTGGTCGCCTTCCAGATCGAGTGGAACAAGCTGCACCGCGCCGTCGCCGACGTCGGGGACGACGGCGAGCGCGTCAGGCAGCTGGTGCAGGCGAGCGAGGAGGACTGGGGCCGCCTGCGCGACACGTGGGGCGAGGACTTCGAGGCAACGCTGGCGCACGCCGGCCGGCACGAATGCCGTCTGACGATTCGCATGGTGGGCGGCTCGCACGTCGGCTACGCCAGGGGCGCAAGCCTGTGGTGGACGCCGATCCAGTCGGCGATCGACGGCCTGGGCCTCTCGGATGCCTCCGTGTACTTCGTCTCGTCCAACGTCCACAGCCTGGTCAACGTCCTCAGCGGCGTCGCCAGGCGCTTCGAGGCGGAGATCGTCGACTTCACCCGGCAGGACGACCCCGAGCTCGCGGCCGAGCTGCGCAAGCTGGAGTCGGGCCAGACCCCCGCGTCGCGCGACAACTGGCTGTACTTCGCCGCCCGTGGCCTCTTCGACCATCATCCGCGCGCGGATGAGCTTCGCCGGCGCCGGACGGAGATGGAGCGCGAGGTCGGCATCCGGCACGTGCCCCCGCAGGCGATCGGCATCGACTCCGCCGCGCAGGTCGTGCGCCTGGCGGGCCTCGACCCCACCTGCCTCGATCCGCGCGTCGGCGAGGTCGACGCGGAGGCGCTCCGCCGGTCGCGGGCGGCCATCGTCAACATCGACTACCCCCTCGGCCTCGCCGCCTACCACATCCTGCGCCAGGTGGCCGAGGCGTCGCCCTGGCTGCTGGGCGTGTACGTGATGGGGAAGGCGGCGACGCTGAACGCCGACGTCGGCGACGTGATGATCCCGAGCGCCGTCTACAACGAGCACTCTGGCAACACGTACTGGCTCGACAACTGTTTCACGGCGGCGGACGTGCAGCGCTCCCTCGTCTTCGGCTCGGTGCTGGACAACCAGCGCGCCGTCACGGTCCGCGGCACGTTCCTCCAGAACCTCGACTACCTCGAGTTCTACTACCAGGGCCGCTACACGGTGGTGGAGATGGAGGTGGGCCCGTATCTGGACGCCTGCTTCGAGATCCAGGAGCCGGGGCGCTACCCGATGAACGAGAACGTGAGCATGACGCGGCCCTCGCTCGACCTGGGCATCGTCCACTACGCGTCCGACACGCCGTACACCCAGGCCCGCACGCTGGGCGCGCGTGGCCTCTCCTACTACGGCCTGGATTCCACCTACGCCTCCTCGGTTGCCATCCTGCGGCGAATCCTGGCGCAGGAGCAGGTCCTTACGGCCGACGTTGCATCCCCGCGATGGGCCGACGCCGGAGCCCGCCAGGGCGCCTAATCCTTAGCGGCATCGTAATGCGGCGCTGCTAGCCTGCGCTCAGGTTCGAAATCCCACCGTCCCCCT
>DASYBH010000274.1:0-2127 GCA_036500885.1 Candidatus Dormiibacterota bacterium | reverse complement strand
CGAGGGCAACGCCTCTCGGAACGTTCGGGTGCTGCAGGACCTCCACCTCGTCGAGGCGGCCAACCCGATGTTCAGCGAGCCCACCGCCCGTCAGCGCCGCTACCGGCTGCTGGACCACCTGGTGCGCTTCTGGTTCCACTTCGTGTTCCCGTGGCAGGACGACCTCCAGGCGGGTCTGGCACCACGGGACCACTACGACGCCGCCGTGGCGCCGCACCTGGCGGAGCACGTCAGCCCGGTGTTCGAGGAGATCTGCCGAGCCTGGGTGCGCCGCGCGCGCGCCGGCACCGGCGACACGGTGGGCCGCTGGTGGGGGCCCGCCCGCAACGACCTTCGCCGGCAGCGCCTGCGCACCACGGAGGAGATCGACGTGGTGGCGGCGACCGGACGGCGGGTGACGCTGGTCGGCGAGTGCAGGTGGACGGGACTGCCCATGCAGCGCTCGGTCCTCGACGACCTGCTGGAGTTGAAGGTCCCCGCCCTGGCCCAGGCCGGCGTGGACGTCGGCCAGGTTCGCGTCGTGCTGTTCTCGCGCGCCGGGTTCGAGCCGGCCCTCGAGTCGGCAGCACGCGAGCGCGGCGCGCAGCTCGTCGACCTGCGGCGTCTGCTCGACGACCTTCCGCCAGTCTGACGCCTCCGAGCTTCCACTCTGTGTTCACATGATCGACATGGCAACCAACGAGGCAGCGGCGGACCTGGTGGCGCTCCTGGCCGATGAGGGCGTCCAGCACCTCTTCATCAACCCCGGGACGGACACCGCGCCGGTGCAGGAGGCGCTGGCCGCGGCCCGCGCCACCGGCGCGCCACGACCCGAGAGCGTGCTCTGCATCCACGAGCACGTGGCGCTCTCCGCGGCGATCGGCCACCACATGGCCAGCGGACGCCCGCAGGCGGTCATGGTCCACGTCGACGCCGGAACGCTCAACCTCGGCGGCGCCATCCACAACGCGCAGCGCAACCGCGCCCCCGTGGTCGTGCTCGCGGGCCGCGCGCCGTACACCGTCGCGTCCGAGGTGCGCGGCCACCGCGACTCGCCGATCCACTGGCAGCAGGAGCAGCTCGACCAGCCGGGCGTGATGCGGAACTTCGTCAAGTGGCACATGGAGGTGCCGCGCGGGCGCGAGCTGGCCCCGATCGTCCGCAGGGCGTTCCAGGTCGTCCAGGCCGAGCCCCGCGGGCCGGCGTACGTGATGCTGCCCAGGGAGGCGCTGATGGAGCCCGGCTCGGCGCCCCTGCCCGCCCGCCTTCGGCCGCCGGTCTCGGCCGGTCCCGATCCCGCGGCGCTTCGCGAGCTGGCGACCGTGCTGGCCGGCGCGCGGCGACCCGTCATCGTGACCTCCCGCACCGGCGTGCACGGCGGCAGCGTGCCGGTGCTCGTGCGGATCGCGGAGCTCATCGGGGCGACCGTCGCCGACCAGCGCGACCGCATCAACTTCCCCAGCGAGCACCCGCTGTGGGCGGGCCTCGGAGAGGAGCAGCTGCGCCGCGCCGACGTCGTGCTGCTGCTGGACGTCGAGGTGCCCTGGGTTCCGTCGGCCGCGGCGCCGCCGGACGGCGCGCGGGTCCTGCAGATCGATGTCGACTGCGCCAAGGCCAGCATGCCCCTCTGGACCTTCCCGATCGAGCTCGCCCTGACCGCGGACACGCGGGTGGCGCTCCCCCAGCTCGAGCGGGCGCTGTGCGAGCTGGCCACGCCGGAGCTCAGGCGGGCATGGGAGGCACGGCGCCGCGCGGCGGAGGATGAGGTCGCGGAGGTCCGGGCGGGATGGCGCCGGCGAGCGGCCTCGACCGAGCCGGCCGACGCCGCCGACGCGATCCTGGCGGCGCTGGACCGCGTCCTGCCGGCCGATGCGATCGTGCTCGAGGAGGCGGTCACCAACCGCTTCGCGGTGACGCGGCAGGTGAACCGGGCACCCGGCCGCTACCTGCAGGCCGGGTCGCCGGCGCTGGGCTGGGCCATGGGCGGCGCCATCGGGGTGAAGCTGGCACGGCCGGAGGCGCCGGTGGTCGCGGTGTGCGGCGACGGGGCCTTCAACTTCGGGGTGCCCACGGCGGCGCTCTGGACCGCGCACCGGGCCGGGGCGCCCTTCGTGGCGGTGATCCTCAACAACCACTCCTACCGCGCAT
>DASYBH010000273.1:0-14465 GCA_036500885.1 Candidatus Dormiibacterota bacterium | reverse complement strand
GCGCACTCTCGGCAACGTGTCAATCCATCCCGTGAAGTCCCGTCGCGGACCCACGGCTCCGACAAACTCGACGCCGCCCCGCGAGCCCCCTCCCGCCAAAGCCACCCCACCCGGGGGAGTAAGGTGCCGCCCGCACGATCGCGCACTCTCGGCAACGTGTCAATCCATCCCGTGAAGTTCCGTCGCGGACCGACGTCTCCGACAACTCGACGCCACCCCGCGAGCCCCCTCCCGCCAAAGCCACCCCACCCGGGGGAGTAAGGTGTCGACCGCACGATCGCGCACTCCCGGCAACGTGTCAATCCATCCCGTGAAGTCCCGTCATTGTCCGCGCCACGTCCGCCTCCAGCGTCCATCCTCATCGCCATGCACTCCGCAGTCCTCGACCTCCCCACGCTGGAGCTCCGGTTGGAGCACGCGCTCGCGCTCCTGCGCCAGGACCGGTGGCTCCTCGCCGCCCTGCGGGACGGCAAGCTCAAGGTGCTCGCCGACTCCAGCCCCGAGCTGCACCGGCCGTACCGGCGCACCCGCCCGCTCACCCACCTGGCCCGCCGCTGCCTCCACGAGCGGCGGCCGCTCACCGTGTCGTCGTTGGGCTCCGTCGCCGCGGACGCCATCCAGCTCGACTGGGAGATGGAATGGCCGGCCCTGCTCTACACCCCGGTCGGGATGCCGGGCCAGCGGCCGGTCGGGCTGCTGGTCGCCGGCGCCCGCACCGGCCACTGGTACCGGCAGCAGGAGATCGACTACGCGGCTGCGCTGGGCGTCACCCTGACCGGCCTGGTCCTCGCCCTCAGCGGACCGCTCACCCGGCTGAGCGGGCGCGAGCTGGAGGCGGCTCGTCTGATCGCCCAGGGCCTGTCCGTGCCGGAGACTTCGATCGCCCTGCGCCTGGGCGCCGACGAGGCGCGCGACCTCGTCGACCGGGTGCTGCGCAAGCTCTCGGTGCGCTCGCCCGGCCAGCTGGTCGACCGCTGGGCCCGCCTGGAGCCGGTGACCGGGCTCACGTGACGCGGGACCGCGCTCGACGCCGGCGTCCGTACCACTCCAGCGTGGCGACGACCAGGGGATGCCGCGCCCAGCGCCGCAGCCGTCGCCAGGGCGCGAGCAAGGCTCGCGTCTCGGCGCGCTGCGCATCGAGTCGGGCCAGCGCCGTCCGCCCCTCCCGGCGCATTTCCAGCAGCGCGGCACGCACCGTCCGCACCCGGCGACGGACCCGGAGCAGCCTCGGCAGCACCGCCAGCAGGCCCGCCACGACCAGCGCGGCGCCGGCGACCATCATCGCCCGACCGATCAGCGCCGCTATGTCCGGCACGTCGGGAACGCCCGGCCTCCAGAGTCCCGGAGCGCTCTACTCGTGCGCCAGGCCGACGGTGGCGAGGCCCACGATCTGGTCGTCCGAGGCCAGACGCATGACGATGACGCCCTGGGTCTGGCGACCGATCTGCGAGATCGACCCGACCGCGGTGCGGAGCACCATGCCGGTGGCGGTGATCATCAGGATCTCCTCATCCGGGTCCTGCGTCACGCGCAGCGCCGCCAGCTTGCCGACCTTCTGCGTCACCTTGAGGGTGAAGACGCCCTGCCCACCACGGTGGTGGAGCGGGTACTCGGCGACCGGGGTGCGCTTGCCGTAGCCGCGCTCCGTGACCACGAGCAGGTCGGCGCCCGGCTGCACTACGGCCATGCCCGCGATCAGGTCGCCGCCGGTCAGCCGCATGCCGATCACGCCCTGCGTGTCGCGGCCCATCGAGCGGACCTCCTTCTCGTGGAAGCGGATGGCCTTGCCCTGCTGGGAGGCGATGAGGATCTCGTCGTCGCCGCTCGTGGGCGCCACCCAGAGGAGCTGGTCCCCCTCCTGGAGGTTCATGGCGATCAGGCCGTTGCGGCGCACGTTGGCGTACTCGCGCATCGGCGTCTTCTTGATGGCGCCGAGCCGGGTGACCATCAACATGTACCGCCCGCTCGCGTCGTCCGACTCCGGTCGCTCGAACACGGCCGTGACCCGTTCGTTCTTCTCGATGTCGATCAGGTTGTTGATCGGCTGCCCCTTGGCCGTGCGGTCGCGCTCCGGGATCTCGTGCACGCGGAGCTGGAACACCCGCCCGCGCTGCGTGAAGAACAGCATCGACGCGTGGGTGTGCGTGCTCAGGAGGTGCTCGGTGTAGTCCTCCTCGCGCGTGCCGCTGGGCGCCTCGGCTCCGGCCGTCGGGCGGGCGCCGCGCATGCCCACGCCGCCCCGGATCTGGGCCCGGAAGGTGCGCGATGGCTGGCGCTTCGCGTAGCCGCGGTGGGTCAGCGTGACCACGACCTCCTCCTTGGGGATGAGGTCCTCCGCGGTCAGCTCGGTCGGGTCCATGTCGGAGATCTCGGTCCGGCGCTCGTCGCCGTACTTCTTGGCGATCTCCGCCATCTCCTCGGCGATCAGGTCACGCACCTTCTGCTCGGAGGCCAGGACCGACTCCAGGTAGGCGATGGTACGGATCACCTCCTGGTACTCCTGGTCGATCTTGTCCCGTTCCAGCCTGGTGAGTCGGGCCAGGGTCAGGGCCAGGATGGCCTTCGCCTGGCGCTCGGTGAGACCGAACTTCTCCTGGAGCTGGTGGCTGGCGGTATCGGTGTCGGCCGCCGCCCGGACGGTCGCGATGACCTCGTCCAGGTGGTCCAGGCAGATCTTCAGGCCCTCCAGGATGTGCGCACGCTCGCGGGCACGATCGAGGTCGTACCGGGTGCGCCGGAGGATCACCGCCGTGCGGTGGTCGATGAAGATCTGCAGCGCCTGCTTCAGGCTGAGCACGACCGGCCGCTGGTCGACGATCGCCAGCATGATGGCGCCGAACGTCTGCTGCAGCGCGGTGTGCTTGTAGAGATTGTTGAGCACCGTGTACGGCCGCGCCTCGCGCTTGAGCTCGATCACGATGCGCATGCCGTGCCGGTCGGACTCGTCGCGCAGGTCGGCGATGCCCTCCAGCTTGCGGTCCGACACCAGCTCGGCGATCTTGGCCACGAGGTTGGCCTTGTTCACCGCGTAGGGCAGCTCGTCGATGATGATGCGCTCGCGGCCGTTGGCGGCCTCCTCGAACGTATGCCGGGCGCGCACGATGATCTTCCCGTGCCCGGTGGCGTAGGCCTGCTTGATGCCCGCCCGGCCCATGATCATGCCACCGGTCGGGAAGTCGGGACCGGGCACGAACCGGAGCAGATCGTCGCTGGTCGCCTCGGGGTTCTCGAGCAGGTACGTCACCGCCGCGGCGATCTCGCGCATGTTGTGCGGCGGGATGTTGGTGGTCATGCCGACCGCGATGCCGGAGGCGCCGTTGACGAGGAGGTTGGGGATGCGCGCCGGCATCCACGCCGGCTCCTGCTTCTCCGCCGTGTAGTTGTCGATGAAGTCGACGGTGTCCTTGTCGATGTCCGCGACCATCTCGGACGCGATCGGCGCCAGGCGTGCCTCCGTGTACCGCATGGCCGCCGGCGGATCGCCGTCGACGCTCCCGAAGTTGCCCTGCCCGTCGATCAGCGGGTAGCGGAGCGAGAACGGCTGGGCCATGCGCACCAGCGCGTCGTAGACGGCGACGTCGCTGTGCGGGTGGTAGTCCTTGAGCACCTCGCCGACGAAGGCCGCGCACTTCTTGTAGCGAGCGGCGGACGTGGCGCCCACCTGCTGCATCGCGTAGAGGATGCGGCGCTGGACCGGCTTCAGCCCGTCGCGCGCGTCCGGCAGGGCGCGGGCGATGATGACCGACATCGCGTAGTCCATGTACGAGGTCTGCATCTCCTCCAGCAGGGACTTGGGCATGACGACGCCCACGGACGGGTCGATCGGCGGGGTGGTGTCATCGGCCACAGCTCATTCCTCGTATCGCTTCAGAACGATGGTGCAGTTCACACCCCCGAACCCGAACCCGTTCGAGATCGCGATGCGGATGTCGGCGCGCCGCGCCTGGTTCGGCACGTAGTCGAGGTCGCAGGCGGGGTCGGGCGTCTCGTAGTTGATCGTCGGGTGGATGATCCCCCGGTTCATGCAGAGCAGGGTCGCCACCGCCTCCACGGCTCCGGCGCCGCCGAGCAGGTGGCCGATCATCGATTTCGTGCTGCTGATCGGAACCCTGTAGGCATGGTCGCCGAACGCGATCTTGAGCGCCCGCGTCTCGCCCGCGTCGTTGAGCTGCGTCGAGGTGCCGTGGGCGTTGATGTAGTCCACGTCCTCGGGGCGGATGCCGGCGTCCGCCAGCGCGTTCCGCACGCAGCGTGCGGGCGCCTCGCTCGTCTCGTCGGGTGCGACCGAGTGGAAGGCGTCGTTGGTGACGCCGAAGCCGATCACCTCGCCGTGGATGCGCGCGTCGCGCGCCCTGGCGTGGTCGAGCGACTCCAGCACCAGCGTGGCGGCTCCCTCACCCGGCACGAAGCCGTCGCGTTCCGCGTCGAACGGCCGGCTCGCCCGCTCCGGTTGGTCGTTGCGAGTGGACAGCGCCCTGATGGCGTTGAAGGAGGCGATGCCCACCTCGCAGAGCGAGGCCTCCGTGCCACCGGCGAGCATGACGTCGGCGTCGCCGCGCTCGATGACGCGGAAGGCGTCGCCGATGGCCTGAGTCGAGGCGGCGCATGCGGTCACCACGGTGGAATGCGGCCCCTTGACGCCGTGCTCCATGGCGACGTGCGCGGCGGCGATGTTGGGGATGACCATCGTCGCGAAGAGCGGCCGCAGCCGGCCGCCGCCGAGGTACGCGTGCGCATCGCGGGTCAGGACCT
Source organism: Candidatus Dormiibacterota bacterium (assembly GCA_036500885.1). Lineage (GTDB taxonomy): Bacteria > Chloroflexota > Dormibacteria > Dormibacterales > Dormibacteraceae > CF-161. The sequence goes on along the minus strand of DASYBH010000273.1, from coordinate 9,713 downwards.
CGAAGCCACCGATGCCAGTGCCCAGCTCGACGCCGACGCGGAACGGGTCCTCCCTGGCGACGTCCAGCCCGGCGTCGGCGATCGCCTGCCCGGCGGTGGCGAGCGCCAGCTGCGTGAACCGCGCCGAGCGCTGCGCGAGCTTTCGATCCATGTAGTCGGACGGATCGAAGCCGTGCACCTGGCAGGCGATCTTGGTGGTCAGGCGCGACGAGTCGAAGCCTTCGATCGGAGCCGCTCCGCTCCGGCCCTCGACTAGACCGTCCCAGTAATCGTCCACCGTCTTGCCCAGGGGATTGACCGTACCCATGCCGGTCACCACCACTCTCGTGCCGTTCCGCGTCATGGGAGGCCTCCTCGCAAACGCCGTCGGTCCACCAGATTCACCTTCCCAGTGCCTCCCGAATCTTACCCACGAGATCAGCCTCGACCGCCTGTTTGGCGGTGCGGATGGCGTTCTCGATCGCAAGCGCGTCCGAGCGGCCGTGCGCCACTACCGCGACTCCGTCGATGCCCAGGAGCGGCGCGCCGCCGAACTCTCGCCAGTCCATCCGGGCACGAATGCGGCCGACGCTTGGGCGAATCAGCAGGCCGCCGGCCTTGCCGCGCAACGTCCGCGGAATCTCGTCACGCATCGCGCGAAAGATGAGCTCTGCCGTCGCCTCCGCCATCTTGATCACGACGTTTCCGACGAAGCCGTCCGTCACCACGACGTCCACGCTGCCAGCGAGCACCTCCTTCGGCTCGACATTGCCGACGAAGTTGAGCCCGCTGCGGTGGAGACGGCTGGCCGTCTCGCGGACTCGCTCGTCGCCCTTGCCCTCCTCCTCGCCGTTGCTGAGCAGGGCCACGGTGGGCTGGTCGCGACCGCGCACGCGCTCGGCGTAGACCGCGCCCATCTGCGCGAACTGGACGAGGTATTCCGGGCGTGAATCCACGTTGGCGCCGACGTCCAGGAAGTAGCAGGGCTCCGCGGCCGTGGGCAGAACGGTGCCCAACGCCGGCCTTTCGACACCGCGAATCCGGCCCTGCAGGAACAGGGCCGCGGCCATGACGGCGCCCGAGTTGCCCGCCGACACCCAGGCGGCGGCCTCACCCCGCTTGCAGAGGCGGGCGCAGACGCTCATGGACGAATCTGTCTTCGAGCGCACCGCCTGCGCCGGGTGCTCGTCCATCTCGACCACCTGGCTGGCCGGGACGAAGCGCAGGTTGGGATGGGCGTCGAGCAGTCGCTGCACGCGGTCGGGTACGCCGACGACCAGCACGTCCAGGTCATACCTGGTCGCCGCCTGCGCGGCCCCGAGAATGACCTGCTCCGGGGCGTTGTCGCCCCCCATGCCATCAACCGCGATGCGCAGCCGCGGACCGGGCTCGCCCAGGGCTCGCCTCTAGATGTCGAGGTTGCGCACTGCCGCCGCGTGCGCGGTGATGAACTTCTTGCGGGGCTCCACCTCGGTGCCCATCAGCTTCTCGAAGATGTCGTTGACGGCAGCGGCGTCCTCGATCTCGACCCTGAGCAGCGTCCGGGTCGCGGGGTTCATCGTGGTGTCCCAGAGCTGGTCGGCGTTCATCTCACCGAGACCCTTGAAGCGGCTGACCTCGACCTTTCCGCCCATCCGCTTGATCTCCCGGTCGCGCTCGACATCGCTGTAGACCCACTTGGTCGTCTTGCCCTTGGTGAGCTTGAACAGTGGGGGCTGAGCCATGTACACGTGGCCGTTCTCGATGAGGGACGGGAAGTGGCGATAGAAGAATGTCAGCAGCAGCGTCCGGATGTGGGAGCCGTCGACGTCGGCGTCCGTCATGGTGATGATCCGGTGGTAGCGGAGCCGCCCGTACTCGAAGCGCTCTCCGACGCTGGTGCCCAGCGCCGTGATGAGATTGCGGATCTCCTCCGACGTGAGGACCTTGTCCAGCCGCGCCTTCTCGACGTTGAGGATCTTGCCGCGCAGGGGCAGGATCGCCTGGGTACGGCGATCGCGACCCGACTTCGCGGTGCCGCCTGCGGAGTCACCCTCCACGATGTAGAGCTCGCAGTTCTCCGGGTTGCGGTCCGAGCAGTCGGCCAGCTTGCCGGGGAGCGTGGAGCTCTCCAGCAGGGACTTCCGCTGGACGAGGTCCCGGGCCTTCCGAGCGGCCTCCCGAGCGCGGGCGGCGGTCAGCGACTTCTCGATGATCCGCCGGCCCTCGGCCGGGTTCTCGTCGAGGTACTGGAAGAGCCCGTCGGCCAGCACGTTCGAGACCTGGCCCTGCACCTCGGCGTTGCCGAGCTTGGTCTTGGTCTGCCCCTCGAACTGCGGCTCCAGCAGCTTGACGCTGATCACTGCGGTCAGGCCCTCGCGAACGTCGTCGCCGCTGAGGTTCGTGTCGGACTCCTTCAGGAGCCCGGCCTTTCGCGCGTAGCGGTTCAGCACATTGGTGAGTGCCGCGCGGAAGCCGGTCAGGTGGCTGCCGCCCTCGACCGTGTGAATGTTGTTCGCGAACGCGAGGACGTTCTCGACGAAGGTGTGGTTGTACTGCAGCGCGATCTCGATCTGCGTCGACTCGACCGAGCGGTCCACGTAGAAGGGCACCAGGTTGACCGGGCCCTTGCCGCGGTTGAGATGGCGCACGAACGAGAGGATGCCGCCCTCGAAGTAGTAGGTGTACGGGTAGCCGGCCTCCTCGTCATCGATGACCAGCGTCAGGCGCTTGTTGAGGAAGGCCATCTCGCGCATTCGGTGCAGGATGAGGTCGCGATCGAAGCGGATGTCGGGGAACACCTTGGGATCCGGCCAGAAGCGGATCACCGTGCCCCTCTGCTTGCTCTTGCCAACGACCTGCACCGGCCCCTTCGGCTCGCCGCGCTCGTACTCCTGGAAGTGCTCCTTGCCGTCACGATGGACCCAGACCTGAAGCCTCTCGGAGAGGGCGTTGACGACCGACATGCCCACGCCGTGCAGGCCGCCGGAGACCTTGTAGCCGCCGCCGCCGAACTTGCCACCGGCGTGGAGCACGGTCAGCACGACCTCGAGCGAGGACCGGCCCTCGGTCGGATGGATGCCGACCGGGACGCCGCGCCCGTTGTCCGCGACCGAGGCGCTGCCGTCGGCGTGCAGCGTGACGACGATGCGGTCGCACTCACCCGCGAGCGCCTCGTCAACCGAGTTGTCGAGGAGCTCCCAGACCAGGTGGTGCAGCCCGCGGGTGTCGGTCGAGCCGATGTACATGCCGGGACGGCGTCGAACCGGCTCCAGGCCCTCCAGGACCTGGATCTGATCGACATCGTAGGCGACGTCCGCGCCGAGAGGACGCGGTCTGGCAGTGGGTCCGTTCGGAGTCGACGGCCCGGGCTTCGCGGGGTTCACGCCTGCCTCCCGAGATCCGACGCGTCGGTGCGGCCTCGCCGGGGCCAGTGCCCTCCCAGCAGGATTGGACTTGAGCGGTGTGTACTGGGATGCTGAATGGGTTAATTGTACCCGATCTCGGCATTTAGAGAATCGCGCGCACACGCGCGCGTGAACGCGCGCACCGTTTACGTCGTCTCCGACCACTCAGTAGACCCTGGCAGGACCGCGCCGCGGCAGCACTCAGCCGCGGTCGTTGACCGTGTCCGACCGCACTGGTTCGTGCGGACTCGATGCTGTCGCGTCCCTGCCGTTCGGCCGCCACCGCAGCACCGGGTTGCGGGCGGCCGCCACCTCGTCCAGGCGCCCGACGGGCAGGCTGCGCGGCTCGGCACGCAGATCCTCAGGCGACCGGCGCGCGAGCTCGACGATGGCCTGGACCGTGTCGGCGAACGCGTCCAGCGTGGCCCTGCTCTCGGTCTCGGTCGGCTCGATCATCACGGCCTCGGGAACGATGAGCGGGAAGTAGACGGTGGGAGCGTAGTAGCCGCGCTCGAGCAGTCCCTTGGCGACGTCCAGCGCCTTTATGCCGTGCGGCCCCAGGTTGCGCGCCGACGCCACGAACTCGTGCATGCACGGCCCCTCGTGGGGGAGGTCGAGGACGCCCTCGAGCCTGTGGCGAAGGTAGTTGGCGGCCAGGATGGCGTCCCTGGATGCCTGGGTCAGCCCGTCACCGCCCATCGCCAGGACGTAGGTGAACGCCCTGACGAGCATCCCGAAGTTGCCGTAGAAGCTGCGCACCCTGCCGATCGACTGGGGGCGGTCGTGGTCGAGCCGGAAGGCGCCGTCGTCGCACTCCACCGTGGGTCGTGGCAGGAATGGGACCAGGTCGGTCTTGACGCCCACGGGGCCTGCTCCGGGTCCGCCGCCGCCGTGTGGCGTGGTGAACGTCTTGTGCAGGTTGAGGTGCACGGCGTCGAAACCCATGTCGCCGGGCCGGCAGACGCCCATCAGCGCGTTGAGGTTGGCCCCGTCGTAGTAGAGCTTGGCTCCGGTGGCGTGCACCATCTCGGCCATCTCCGCGATCTCTCGCTCGAACAGCCCCAGCGTGTTGGGGTTGGTCAGCATCAGGGCGGCGACGCGGTTGGACAGCTTGGCCTCGAGATCGGCGGTGTCGACCCGTCCGTCGGCGCCCGAGCGGACCTCCACGACCTTGAAGCCGCAGAGGACGGCGCTGGCCGGGTTGGTGCCGTGCGCGGCGTCCGGCACGATGACCTCCGTCCGATCCTCGCCCCGGGCGCGGTGGTACGCCTGGATCATGCGGAGGGCCGTCCACTCGGCGTGGGCCCCGGCGGCCGGCTGAAGCGTGATGCGGTCGACGCCCACCACCGAGCACAGCGCCCGCTCCAGCCGCCACATCAGCTCGAGAGCGCCCTGGGCGGTCTCCTCGTCCTGGTAGGGGTGGAGACCGGCAAAGCCGGGGAGGCGGGCGGCCTCCTCGTTCGCGACCGGGTTGTACTTCATCGTGCAGCTGCCCAGTGGATAGAACTGCTCGCTGATGGAGTAGTTCATCGATGCCAGGCGGCTGTAGTGGCGCATGATCTCGGCCTCGCTGAGCCGCGGCAGCGCGGGCGGCCTGCGGCGCCGGTGCTCCTCCGGCAGCTGCGCGTCCGTCTGAACGCCGGCCTGCGGCAGGCGGGGCGGGGGCAGCGCCGACCGGCTCTTCTCGAAGCTGAGCGGCTCCGTCACCGCGCACCCGACCTGGTGTTCACGCTTGCGGCGGATGCGGTCAGCACCTCGACGAGCAGGTCGAGGGCGGCAGGGTCGTTGACCTCGGTGCAGCAGAAGATCGCCACGTCCTCGAGGTCCGGCCGGTCGGGGAACATCGGTCCAACGGGCAGGCCGCCGAGGATGCCCGCGGCACGCAGCCTGGCCAGGTGATGTTCCACGTGGAACATTCGGACGGGGAACTCGTTGAGGAACTGCCGGTCGGGAAAGGGGAGCTCGAAGCCGGGGATCGCGGCCAGCCGCTCGGCCAGCGCGTGCGCCCGCTGATAGCTGACCTCGGCGACCTGGCGGAGCCCGTCCGGACCCATGTAGGTCAGGTAGACGCTGGCCGCGAGCGCGCACAGCGAGTGATTGGTGCAGATGTTGGAGGTCGCCCTCGCACGCCGTATGTGCTGCTCGCGCGCGGTCAGCGTGAGCACGAAACCCCGCCTGCCGAGGTCGTCGTGCCCCTCGCCGACCAGCCTGCCCGGCAGGCGTCGCATCAGCTCCTTCCGGCACGCGATGAACCCGACATGGGGGCCGCCGTAGCTGGCCGCCAGTCCCAGCTGCTGGCCCTCGCCGACGGCGATGTCGGCACCCTGCTCGCCGGGCGGCGCCAGCATCCCGAGGCTGATCGGGTCGACGCAGGCGATGCCGAGGGCGCCGTGGCGGTGGGCGAGCTCGGTCAAACCGGCCGCGTCCTCCAGCAGGCCGAGGAAGCTGGGCTGCTGGTAGACGATGGCTGCTGTATCCGATCCGACGTGCTCGAGCCCGACGCGGAGATCGAAGCCGCGCCCGTCTCCGTAGCAGCGCAGGACATCGGCGTACTCGGGATGGAGGCAGCCGGCGACGACCACGTGGCGCCTGCCTGTCTCGACCACCGCCATCATGGCGGCCTCCGCCAGCGCGGTGGCCCCGTCGTACAGGGACGCGTTGGCCACGTCCATCGCCGTCAGCTCGGCGATCAACGTCTGGAACTCGAAGATCGCCTGGAGCGTGCCCTGGCTAGCCTCCGGCTGATACGGCGTGTAGGCGGTGTAGAACTCCGGCTTCGACGTGACCGCGGACACCGCCGCCGGGACGAATCGCTGGTACACGCCGCCGCCGCGGAACCAGAGGCGATCCTCGAAGACCCGGTTGCGGCCCGCCAGCGCTCGGACCCGAGCCATGGTCTCGAACTCCGACAGGCCTGGCTCGAGGTCGATTCCGTCCACGCGCAGGTGGGGCGGGATGTCGACCAGGAGATCGTCCATCGTGGCGACGCCCAGCGCCTCCAGCATCGCCTCGCGGTCCTCGGTCGAATGGACGAGGTAGGGCATGACCGCGGTCTAGCCCATCGCCCGGGGGAAGCAGCAGGCCGGCGGCATCAGTGCGCCTGCGCCTCGGTCAGCGCCGCGTAGCCGGCCTCGTCCAGCAGGCTCTGGCTGAGGTCGCCGTTCAACCTGACCCGAATGAGCCAGCCACTGCCGAGAGGGTCCTTGTTGACCTGCTCCGGGTGGGTGTTCAGACTCTCGTTGACCTCGATAACCGTCCCCGGGACCGGCGAGTACAGGTCCGAGGCAGCCTTGACCGACTCCACCACGCCGAAGGTGTCGCCCGCCTCCAGGAGCCTGCCGACGCGCGGCAGTTCCAGGAACACCACGTCCCCGAGCTGGGCCTGCGCGAAGTCGGTGATGCCAATCGTCGCGACGGCGTCGTCGACGGTCACCCACTCATGGGTTTCGGTGTAGTAACGCTCCGCCACGTCTCCTCCTTAGCTCCGAACCGGCACGGTGCGGCGAGCCGAGCCCCGATAGAAGGGCAGCGAAACGACCTCCGCCGCTCCATTGCCGCCGCGACTCTCGACCCCGACCTGGCTGCCGACCGGCGCCGCGGCGGTCTCCGTCGAGGCCATCGCGATCCCACGCTGGAGCCAGAACGAATACGTGCCGCTGGTCACGACGCCAATCTCCCGCCCATCGATGGTCACCGCGGCGCCGTGACGGGGGATGGTGCGATCGGCGCAGCTGAGGCCGACCAGTTCCCGGCGCGGCCCCTCCTCCTTGATCCGCTGGAGCGTCGCACGGCCCACGAAGCCCCCCTTGCCCAGCTTCACGGTCCAGCCCAGCCCGGCTTCGTAGGGGTTGGTGCGTTCGTCCATGTCATTGCCGTACAGCCGCAGACCCGCCTCGAGCCGGCACACGTCCCTGGCGGCCAGGCCACAGGGCACGGCGCCCGACTCCAGCAGCGCCTCCCAGACCTGGCCAGCCCGGGCCGCCGGCACGAACAGCTCGAACCCGTCCTCGCCCGTGTACCCGGTGCGCGACAGCAGGCATCGCTCGCCGCAGAGCAGCCCCTCGGCGAGACCGAAGTAGGGGATGCGCGGCACGTCGACGCCCTCCGCAGGCAGGATCTGCTCGGCCAGTGGGCCCTGCAGGGCGATCAGGCTCAGCGCCTCGCTGCGATCGACGATCTCGACGTCACCCGTCGCGTTGCCGAGCAACCAGGCCATGTCCTTCTCACGATTCGCCGCGTTGACCACGACCAGCCAGGCCGCCTCGCTCCGGTAGACGACCAGGTCGTCGACGATGCCGCCGTCGGGCTGGCAGAGCAGCGTGTACTGCGCTCGATTCGGCTCCAGGCGGGAGACGTCGTTCGTCACCACGCTCTGCAGGAAGTCCGCGGCGCCGCTCCCGCGCACCTCGAATCGACCCATGTGACTGACGTCGAAGATGCCCGCGCCAGTCCTGACCGCGTGCTGCTCCTCGCGAACGCTGCTGTAGTGCTGCGGCATCTCCCACCCGGCGAAATCCACCATTCGAGCGCCGGCGGCGAGATGCTGAGGGTGGAGGGGGGTGCGCCTGGGTGATCTAGCTGCCATCCCCCTCTCCGTGGTCCTCCATGAGCGTGTCGAGATCGATTTCGTCGGGCTCGAGGTACTGCAGCATCTCCTCGTCGTGCCGCCGCCGGGCGTCGGCGACCATCTGGCCGATCTCCTCCGTCCGCTGCACCGGCCATTCCAGCTTCGTCGCGAGCTCGAGGGTGGTCGCGACGCGGCCGAGCTCCTGCCGGATGGACAGCTCCGCGTCGACGTAGTCGTGAGCGGCCTGGAGGAGCAGCTGGCTGTCACGGACCGCCTTCTGCTCGTCGCCGAGCGCCCTGTCCATGTGACTGGAGATCCGTTCCGTCGCGAAGGCCTCGAAGTCCTCGCTGCCGCTCCCTGCGAACTCCTGGATCGCCTCCATCAGTCCGATCGTGCCCTCCTGGAAGAGGTCGCCCTGGCCGAGACCGCGGTCGATGCGCTCCCCGGCCGAGCTGACGACCCAGTCCAGGTGCGCCTTGACCAACGACTCGCGCGCGTCCGCATCACCACGGCCAGCCGCTTCGAGCAAACGGCGGTGCTCTGCCGGGTTGAGAACGCGATCGCGCCCGGCCGCGTCAGCGAGGTCCCGCGCGTTCGACTCGTCGAACCTCTGCTGGCCCGGCTCCTGATCGGGGCTGGGTGCCATCAGGCGGTAATTTTAAGCTTCGCTTCGAGAATGCCAGGCGGAGCCCTATACTCCGCCCATGGCCAGGCCGCCTCACGGCGCCACGCGGCTCCGTGAGGATCGTGCAGCGCACGACCATAGGGACCGGCACCCATCGCGGCAGCCGCCTGAAGAAATCCCTCCGCTCAGCCTCCCGCCATGGGCGCCGGTCGTCGAGCGGGCAGCCCGATCGGAGTCCGCCGGGAATGTTCCACGTTTTACATCGGGCCGGCCAGGAGTCTGGATCCTGGCTCCGGCGGCGCTGGGCCGCGCTGCGGCGGCGAGGAAGACTCCCGAACCGGAGTGCGGTTTGTAAAACGTGGAACATCTGGCCGGCCACCCCATGCACGCCGCTGTCGCCCTGACCGAGTTCCTCTTCCTGCTGCTCCCTCTGCCGCTGATCCTCATCGCCAACTGGGCTGACCGGCCACCCGCGGTCGAGGGGGCCGCTGGCGTGCCGTGGTTCGCACGAGGCGCAGCCGGGTTGGGGAGCGCGATCTGGATCCTCCTGGCGACCATGGCGGCTGGCGTCATCCTCCTGGCGCTGTTCACCCTCGCGCTCGCGTTGCCCGCCTCCCGCGGAGGAGGAGCGTCCGGCGTGGCCACCTATAGCGTGGTGCTCCTGGTGACGGGAGCCGTCGCGGGCGCACTCGTCGCCGAGCCGGTCCGCGCCGGCCTCGCGCGGGTCCTGCCCATCGAACCGCGCAGCGCAGTCCATGCCACCGCGCTCGTCCTCTCGGTCGTGCTCGTCGGCAGCCAGCTCGCCAGCCAGCTCTCCATCGACCTGCTGAAGCAGCAGGCCAGCACCGGCGCCCCGCTCGGACCCGCCGATGTGATCAGTGGGGAGGTGCCGTTTCTCATCGCCGCCGCCCTGGGCGTCGGTCTCTTCATCCGCCGAGATCCTCGCGCGACCCTCGAGCGACTCGGCTTCGTCCGACCGACCGGATGGCAGCTGGTCATCGCCCTGAGCGCTGCCGGCGCCTTCTACGCGTTCGGGAACGGAGTGGACGCGCTCGCCCACCATCTCACCCCCGCCACGGCGGACAAGGTCCAGGCAGCGAACCAGCGCCTGTTCGGCCAGCTCGGCGACCCGGTCGGGATCGCCACGATCGCGCTC
>DASYBH010000272.1:0-3856 GCA_036500885.1 Candidatus Dormiibacterota bacterium | reverse complement strand
GCTGGATGTGCCGATCGACGCCGGTGAAGTCTTCACTCATCCGGTCAATGGTGCCGGACAGCCAGCTGCTCGCGGATCCCGACCAGCGCCTCGGCCACCGCTGGCGCCTGGGCCAGCCCCGTCTCGGCCACGCGTGCGCGCCGGGCGGGATCGAGCGGGTTGGGCCCGATGGCCTCGATGGCCCTGTCGTCGGGAACGACCAGCTCGACGCGGGAACCGCTGGCACGGAGCTCGGCAATCTCCTGGTCGAGCACCCGCGACACCCAGCCGCCCGTCGGCGCCACGACCACGACGAGGTCGTACCCGGCCGCGAGGTCGGCGTTGGTCGCCGAGCGGGCGCCACCGTCCATGTAGCGCCGGCCGTTGATGGTGACCGGCGGGTAGACCCACGGCACCGCGCAGCTCGACGCCACGGCCAGCGTCAGCGGCACGTCCGAGGAGCGCTGCCACTGCACGAGGGTGCCGTCAGCGGTGTCGATGGCGGTGACGACGAGCGGGCGCTCGGGCCATTCGTGGACGGGCAGGCGCGCACTGATGACCCTGACGCGGGAGGCCTCGGTGACCGTGGTCGTGGCGGCCCGCGCCTGCGCGCCGATCCAGGCCAGCACCTCCCGGGTGGGTCGCTCCTGCCCGCGCGGGTCCCCGCCGGAGCCGCGCGAGGCGAAGTACTCCAGGAGCCTGCCGAGGTCGGGCGGCCGCTCCAGCTGGAAGGCGGTCCGCTCGACCTGGCGCCCGTACAGCTCGTCGAGCGAGCTGCCGGTGGCGATCTGCGCCCCCACCACCGAGCCCGCGGACGTACCCAGGACGAGATCGGCTCCAGTGAGGTCGATGCCTGCCTCCAGCAGGCCCTTCAGGAGCCCGGTCTCCCAGGCGATTCCGGTCACACCTCCGCCGCCGAGCACCAGCGCATACGTCATCTGGCCACCTCCCGAAACGGCGGAGCCACCCCGGGAGGGGGCAGCGCCGTCACGGCCAACTCTCTGCACTACCGTACTCGCAGAGGACGTCGCGCTCCAGCCCCGAATGCGCGCTTCGGCCCGAGGGAAGGGGGCACGCCCCCCCCCCGTGGGGGCTCACCGAACGGGGACAACGGATCGGCCGAGCGGCGGCTGACCGCCAGCTGCACGTGGTCCTGACAGCCGCGCCCGTAAGCCCGCGCCGTCAGGAGGCTGGGGGCCGGATGCAGCAGAGCAGGCCCAGGAGGCGCTCCATGTCGGTTTCGGACAGGTCGGACAGGAGGTCGCCCTCGACGGCGAGCAGGGGCTCGCAGCACCGCTTCCCGGTCTGAACATCACCTCCGGCCACCCTGCCCCTGGTGACACGTTCCTTACCGGCACCCCAACTTATTCCGTGCGTGCTGCGATGAAGACCTAGTGCACAGCGTAGGTCGTTGGGACGCTGTAGGTGCTGTGAGCTCGCTACCGGCCCCCGGGCGCGGCGCGCCCGGGGCCGGCGGGAGCCGGCTACCTGTTCTTGGCCCAGGACTACCAACTGCATCAGGAAGTGCAAGGTGAGCGAGCGGGCGAGCGGGCGCGCGTCCGCTCGCTCAGATGTTGGCCTCGGCCTTGAGGAGGCGCGAGCGGCCCACCAACGGCGAGCGCCGGGATCACCCGCTCTCGGCAATCGAGCGGTCCTCGATCTCCCAGGCGTGATCGAGGACGTGCCAGGCGATGCGCCGCGCGGCGTAACGGTGCGGCCAGGCGTTCGTCGCGCTCGGGGTCCCGTTCGAGGGCTGGCTGAGCGCCTCGATGAGGGCGGTGCGCAGGGCGAGGATCGCGGGCCGGTCACCTGCGGCGGGTTGGCGGTGCCGGACGCCGAGCTTTCTCGCGTACGCCGCCTCGGCGCCGAGGACGTGCTCGACCATCCTGTCCCGGTCGCGGCCGCCGCCGCGTGGCCCCTTCCGCAGCTCCGCGGGGGCCCGCTCCACGACGCTGTCGAACGTCGCCCAGGCGGCTTCGACGAGGCTGGCCAGTCGTCGCGCCTCCTCGACGCCGATCGGGCGCGTGTCACTCGTGGCGATCTCGCCGGGCGCGCCGAAATCCGTGTAGCCAGCCGTGCCGGGCAGCCGCTCGACGACGTCGAACGTCAGCGCGGCGCCGGGGGGAAGCTCGAGTCCCGCACGCTGTGCGACCGGGGCATACCGTGGGCGGTAGGCGTCCAGCGCCGCCAGGGCCTGCTCCTCGTTCCTGCCCGCACGGCACCAGCCCGGCCAGTCCAGCGCGCAGGCGAAGACCCGCTTCCTGCCCACCTCGAGGTACACCGCCGTCGGCGGTTGGGTTGTCATGGATGGACAGTCTCCACGCTGCCGTCACGTGCCTGCCAGGCGCTCCTCGAGCAGGGCTCGCTCGCCGCTGTTCCTGGTCAGCGCCAGGGCGGTCGCGTCTGCGCGCACGGCCTCGGAGTCCCGGTCGAGGTCTCGGAGCAGGACCGCGCGGGTGGCATGGAACAGGTGATACCCCTGCAGGTGCTCGGACAGCTCATCCACATCGGCCAGAGCCGCCGCCGGCCCCTGGACGTAGCGGCGCGCGATCGCCCGGCTGAGCGCGACAACCGGCGAGTGGTCGATCTCCGTGAGCAGCGAATAGAGCGCCAGGACCTGCGGCCAGTCCGTCGCCTCCCAGCTCGGCGCCTCGCAGTGCAGCGCCGCGATCATGGCCTCGATCTGGTAGCGACCCGGGCGGCGAAGGGCCGCCGCGACTTCGATCAAGCCCACCGCCTCGCTGATCGCGCGCCGGTCCCACAGGGACCGGTCCTGGTGCTCGAGCAGCACGAGCCGGCCGCGGGCGTCCAGACGCGCGGGCCATCGCGCCAGGTGCAGCCGGATCAGGGCCAGCAGCGCGAGAGGCTCTGGCTCGTCCGACAGGAGCCGGGAGAGCAGCCTGGCCAGCCACTCCGCGTCCCGGGCGAGGTCGCGCCTGATGGGAGTCCCGCTCGCGGTGGCGACGTAGCCCTCGTTGAACACGAGGTAGATGACGGTCAGCACCTCGTCCAGGCGAGACCCGAGCTCATCGGGAGTTGGAATGCGATAGGGAACCCCCGATGACACGATCTTGCGCTTGGCCCTGACGATGCGCTTCGCGAGCGTCTCCTCCTGCACCATGAATGCACGCGCGATCTCCTCGGTCGTGAGACCGGCCACGGCGCGCAGGGTGAGGGCGATCTGGGCTTCCCGCGCCAGCACGGGGTGGCAGCAGGTGAAGATCAGGCGCAGGCGATCATCGGCCTCCCGCGGTGGCCGTTCCGGAAGCGCGGCGATGAGCTCGAGCTTCTTGCGATAGACGGCCTCGCGGCGAAGCCGGTCGAGGCCCTTGCGCCGCGCGGTCGTGAGCAGCCACGAGGCAGGACGCTCCGGCACACCGTCGCGTGGCCAGTGCTCGAGCGCTTCGACGACAGCTTCAGCGACGAGCTCCTCGGCGAGGTCGAAGTCGCCGAGGAGGCGGACCAGACTCGCGGTGAGCCGGCCCGCCTCCTCGCGGAAGACCCGTTCGAGCAGCGCGTACGGTTCCCGCTCAGCGCCCACGATCGATGATCGGCCGCACCTCGACCCTGCCGTCAGGCTGGGGCATGGTCTTGACTATGGCCAGCGCCTCGTCGAGGTCAGCCACGTCGAGGATGCCAAAGCCTCCGATCGCCTCCTTGGCCTCCATCAGAGGTCGGTCCAGGATCGTGTGCTTGCCCCGCTCGATGACAACGGTCGTGGCCGTGTCCGGGGGCTGGAGCTGCTGGCCGCCGACCATCTTGCCGCTGCCGAACTGCTTGCCCCACCACTCCATGACCTTCTCCATCGCCCTGTCGCGGTCCTCGGCGCTGCCGTTCGCCTGCCACTCGCCCTGGGTGATCAAGAGCATGTACTTCA
>DASYBH010000271.1:0-6837 GCA_036500885.1 Candidatus Dormiibacterota bacterium | reverse complement strand
GCCTCGCGCCCGAACAGCGAGGAGATGACGACCACCCGTCCCCATCCCGAGCGGCGCATCGCCGGCAGCGCCAGCAGGCTGAGCCGGACCGCGGGGTAGAGGTTGCCCGCCATCGCGCGCTCCATCTCTGGCACCCCGGTGTCCGCCCAGCTGGTGCCAGCCCGCAGGCCCAGGTTGTTGACCAGCACGTGCACCTCGCCGGCGGCGGCCATCGCGGCCCGGCAGCCGTCGTCGGTCGTCAGGTCGGCCGCGACTGGAACGCCGCCCAGCTCGGCGGCCACGCGCCGCACGTCCGCCTCGGTGCGAGCCGTCACCGCGACGCGGGCGCCCTCAGCGGCCAGGGCGCGTGCGATGGCGAGCCCGATACCCCTCGTGGCACCTGTGACGAGCGCGGTCGCGCCCCTCAAGCCAAAGTCCATTCGCCGTCAATCGTAGGGCCGCCGGGATCGGGCCGTCGTCTCCGGACGGCGGCGCTACACTGGCTGACGGTGGCCCAGCGCTCGTCGATCCCGGCCGGCCTCGCGGGGGTGGTGCGCGAGGGCGGTCCCGTCACCCCCCGCCGGGCCGCCACCGTCCTGCTGATCGACGCGTCCACCGCGCCGTGGCAGGTGCTGATGATGCGCCGTCCGAGCGGCGCCGACTTCGCCCCCGGCGCGTACGTCTTTCCCGGTGGATCCGTGCATCCCGAGGACGCCGAGCTGGGCGACGTCGACCGCGCCGCGGCTGTGCGGGAGGTCTTCGAGGAGGTGGGCATCCTGCTGGCCAGGCGCGCCGGCCGCCGGTTCGCGCGCGATCGCGAGTGCGTCCTCCTGCGCGAGCGTCTGGCCGCGGGCGCCGGCTGGGTGGCCGCGCTGCGCGAGCTGGAGCTGGCGCCTGCGTTCGACCGCCTCGTCTTCCTCGCTCGCTGGATCACCCCGGAGGTGGTCTCGCGCCGGTTCGATACCCGGTTCTACCTGGCTCGGCGGCCGCCAGGGCAGACCGTCGTTCCGCAGCCGGGCGAGGTGGCGGAATGGCTCTGGGTCTCACCCGGGGCCGCGCTGGCTCCGGACGGCCCGACCCTCGTCCATGCGACCCGGCGCATCCTCCAGTCCGTCGCGGGCGAGCCGGACCCGGCCCGCCTGATCTCCCGCCTCCGCCGGCGCCGGGAGACGCCGCCGGTGACTCCGCGCGTGGTGCCCCGGCCTGACGGCGGCTTCGACGTCGTCGACGACGCCGGCTACTGAGAGCCCGTCGCGCACCGGGAGGAACTCGGCTCTCAGGCCCGCGCGGTGGCGCCGCGGCTGCCGGCGAGGTGGCCCGATCCCCGCGCCCGACCCGGTCGGACTACCGCCAGAGGTCCCGCCAGCGATCGTACAGGCACGATTCCAGACCGGCCAGGCGCAGGATCTCGAGGCCGCCCGCGTCCCGGTAGGCGGTCCGGTAGTAGACGCGCCGCACGTTCGAGTTGACGATCATCTTGGCGCACATGACGCACGGCGACATGGTGACGAACATCACCTTGCCCTCGACCTGGGCTCCCGCCTTGATCAGGCAGTTGGCCTCGGAGTGGAGGCACCCGCACCTGCCCGGCTCGGTGCCGTCGCAGGCGTTGGGCAGACCCCGGGCGTTGCCGTTGTAGCCGATGCCCAGGACCTGGGTCAGGTCCCCGGTCGTGATCACCGACCCGACCTGGCTGCGCGAGCACGTCGATCGCTTGGCCAGCTCCTCGGCCATGCGCATGTAGACCTCTTCCAGCGGGATCCGATCGGGCGCGTGCGCCTCCATCGCCCCCATGTTAAGCATTGCCTCCCCGGACCCATCCGCTCTACACTGGTCCCACATGTTGTTCTCCGAACTCCTGTTCGCACTGCTTCTTGTATGCGTAGTGGCCGGTGTGGCGGTCGTTGTCTTCATGGTCGTGAACATCAACCGTCGCTCCGAAGCGCAGGGTACGGACCTGGCCCAGCTGCGCGCCCAGCTCGCGCACGGGGGGCAGGCGCAGGAATCGGCCACCAGCGAGCTGCGGGAGAGGCTGACGCAGACGCAGACGCTCCTCGAGGGCATGCGTGCCGTCTTCGTGTCCCGCCACCAGGTCGAGGAGGACGCGCGTCAGAGCCTGCGCCGGCTGGAGGCGGTGCTGGCCGGCAGCCCGTCGAGAGGCGCGGCCGGCGAGAACATCCTGGAGGAGGCGTTCCGGCACCTGCCTCCCGACATGGTGCGCCGCAACGTCTGGGTCGGCGGCAAGGTGGTCGAGTTCGGGCTCCACCTGCCCGGCGGCAAGCTGCTGCCGATCGACTCCAAGTGGCCTTCGAGCGCGGCGCTGGAGGAGCTGGCCCGCCCCGAGGTGCTGCCCGCCCGCCGGGTCCAGCTGGCCGCCGCCGTCGAGAAGGACGTCGAGAAGCGGGTCAGGGAGGTCAGCCAGTACATCGACCCGGCCACCACTGCGCCGTTCGCGCTGGCGGCTGTGCCCGACGCCGCGTACGGCGTGTGCCGGGCCGCGTTCGGGGAGGCCCACCGCCGGCACGTGATGATCGTGGGCTACTCCATGACCCTGCCCTACCTGTTGATGCTCTATCAGCTCCACCTCCAGTTCGCCCGCAGCGTCGACATGGAGAACCTGCAGGCCTGCCTCATGGAGATCGACCGCCAGCTCGACATGCTGGACGCGACGCTGGAGAACAAGCTGCAGCGCGCCGTCACGATGCTCGGCAACGCCTACCAGGACGGCAAGCAGGTCACCGCTCGGATCCGCGCCTCTGTGCACGGCATCCAGACCGCGGGCCGGCTCGCCGCCGGCGACGAACCCGGCGCGGAAGCGCGGAACGAGCCCGTGCTGGCCAGCATCGTGCGGAGAGGCTGAGACCGATGCTCGTCCGAGCACCCGGCATTGTCCGTTTCCTGTCCGTCTCCAGGCTCGACACTTGGCGGGTGACGCGAACGAGAAAGCCGACATCCACCAGACGGCGTGGCCGGGCCGAGGATATCGGGCCTCGGGTGTCTGCCCCTGCGCCGCACTCCCCCACTCCGGTGCCCCCGGCCGACCTGGCCGATCGCGTCGGTGAGCTCCAGGCCCTGGTGGCTGAGCTCGTCGAGCTGACCGAATGCGGCAACGCCTGGGGCATGCGGGTGCTGCGGCGCAACATCGAACTGGCGCACCTGAGCCCCAGCACACTGGACAGCGCGCAGAACCAGCTCGACTTCATCGAGGAGCTGGCCGAGGCGGTCTGGGACGGCGCCGATGCCGGCTTCCGCTATGCGGCTCAGCCCGGCCCGACGCCCGAGGAGACGCGACGCCGCGAAGATCGCCGGCGGGTCGTGGTCGAGCGGCTGGACGACATCACACACGGCCTGTGCGCCGCCGCCGAGGGGTGGCGGGATACCCCGGGAGCGCCCGACGAGGACGCCGCCGTCGGGCTCGAGGAATCCCCAAGTTGAGCACATGCCCGAGTCGTGAACGCACAGCCCTTCCCCAGGCTTTGCACAGCCCTGGAGCCCACATGTTGGGCCTCAAGGCCGGCATGGGCCACATATCTTGTGTTCAGGTCTTGACTCCGCACCCCGGCCTGATGTAGGCTTGAGTTGTCATCGAGGGGGCCCTGGGGCATCTGTGGCGGGCATGCTCTGGGGCCACTCGTCTCTCCCGGACCTGAGCGGCTGGGCTCCAGGTCCGCACCCTGCCAAGTAAGGAGGCTCTCGAACAGATGGCCAAACACGTAGCCGACGTCGCAGCCAATGGCGGTCAGAACGAGATCCAGGACGCCGGCCGACCCAGGGGGCTGCGGTTCGAACGCTACTTCACCCCTCCCGGGAGCCATGCGTACGACCTGGTCGAGTGGGAGCGCCGAACCGCGGCCATCACCAACGAAAAGGGCGCCCTCATCTTCGAGCAGCGTGACGTGGAGGTCCCTCGGGCCTGGTCGCAGCTCGCCACCAACGTGGTCGCGCAGAAGTACTTCCGCGGCCATCTCGGCCGCGCCGACCGGGAGCACAGCGTCCGACAGCTGATCGACCGGGTGGTCGACACGATCGGCCGCTGGGGCCAGGAGGGCGGGTACTTCGCCACGGACGAGGACGCCGCCAACTGGAAGGAGGAGCTGCGCTGGCTGCTGGTGACCCAGCGCGCCGCGTTCAACAGCCCGGTCTGGTTCAACATCGGCATCCCGTCCCGCGCCCAGCAGGCGTCGGCATGCTTCATCAACTCGGTCGACGACACCATGGAGTCGATCCTGGAGCTCGCCAAGACGGAGGGGATGCTCTTCAAGTTCGGCTCGGGCACCGGGACCAACCTGTCGGTGCTCCGCTCGTCGAAGGAGTCGCTGGCGGGCGGCGGCACCGCCTCGGGGCCCGTGTCGTTCATGCGCGGCTATGACAGCTTCGCGGGCTCGATCAAGTCGGGCGGCACGACGCGGCGGGCCGCGAAGATGGTCATCCTCAACGCCGACCACCCGGACATCCTGGAGTTCGTCAACTGCAAGGCGGAGGAGGAGAAGAAGGCGTGGGCGCTCATCGAGGCCGGCTACGACGCGGGCTTCAACGTGATCGGCGGCGCCTACGACTCGGTCCAGTTCCAGAACGCCAACCACTCCGTCCGGGTCACCGACGAGTTCATGCACGCGATCGAGAGCGATGGCGAGTGGACCGTGAAGGCGGTCACGGACGGCCGGCCGCTGGACACGCACCGGGCGCGAGACATCTGGCGCGCGATGGCGGACGCCGCCTGGATCTGCGGCGACCCGGGCGTTCAGTTCGATACGACGATCCAGGACTGGAACTGCGTCCCGAACACGGGCCGCATCAACGCAACCAATCCGTGTGCCGAGTTCGTCTTCGTAGATGACACCGCCTGCAACCTCCTGAGCCTCAACCTGCTCCTGTACCAGGACGAAGACGGCCGGTTCAACGGCGACAGGTTCCAGCGCGCGGTGGACATCTGCTTCACGGCGCAGGAGATCCTCGTCTCCAACGCCTCCTACCCCACTCCGGCGATCGCCCACAACTCGGAGCGCCTGCGCCCGCTCGGTCTCGGGTACGCGAACCTGGGCGCGCTGCTGATGTCGATGGGCCTGGCCTACGACTCCGACGAGGGCCGCCGCTACGCCGGCGCGATCACCGCGATCATGACCGGCCGCGCGTACGCGCAGTCGGCGCGGATGGCCGAGGTCAAGGGCCCCTTCGCCGACTTCGAGATCAACCGCCGGCCGATGCTCGAAGTGATGGCCAAGCACCGCGCCGCGGCGTACGAACTGCCGGTGGACGGCGAATCCGCCCCGGTGGTCGCCGCCGCCCGAGGCGCCTGGGACGAGGCGATCGCGCTGGGCGAACGTCACGGCTATCGCAACGCTCAATCAAGTGTCATCGCCCCTACGGGGACCATCGGTCTGATGATGGACTGTGACACGACGGGCATCGAGCCGGATCTCGCCCTGGTGAAGTACAAGAAGCTGGTCGGCGGCGGTCTCCTCAAGATCGTGAACGGCACGGTGCCGCAGGCGCTGCGCAAGCTCGGCTATGCGGAGAGCCAGGTCAGGGACATCGTCGCGTACATCGACGCGGAGGACACGATCGAGGGCGCCCCTCAGCTGCGGGACCGGCACCTGGAGGTGTTCGACTGCGCCTTCAAGCCGGTCAAGGGCGCCCGCTCGATCGCTCCGATGGGACACGTCCGGATGATGGCGGCGGTCCAGCCCTTCGTCTCGGGCTCGCAGTCGAAGACGGTCAACCTGCCGACGGAGGCAACCGTCGACGACATCGCGAACACCTACCTGGAATCGTGGAAGCTCGGCCTGAAGTGCATCGCGATCTACCGCGACGGCTGCAAGCGCTCGCAGCCACTGTCCACCTCGCGCTCTGACACCAGGGCCAGGGAGACCACCTCCTCGGCGGCCACGGCAGTGGTGGAGGCGACCGAGCCGCGCCCGGTGCGCCGGCGCCTGCCCGACGAGCGCCGCTCCCTCACACACAAGTTCGACATCCAGGGCCACGAGGGATACGTGACCGTCGGCCTCTACAACGACGGCACCCCAGGCGAGATCTTCCTCACGATGGCCAAGGAGGGCTCGACGATCTCGGGTCTCATGGACGCCTTCGCCCTGCAGACGTCGATGGCGCTCCAGTACGGCGTGCCCCTCCGGATGATGGTCAACAAGTTCAGCCACGTCCGGTTCGAGCCCAGCGGCTTCACCAAGAACCCGGAGATCCCGATCGCCAAGTCGATCATCGACTACATCTTCCGCTGGCTGGCAAGCCGCTTCCTCGACGAGGAGGACCAGGACGCCGTCGGCATCCTGCGCCGCGACCAGAGGACGACCCCACCCGAACCACTGGCGCCGCCCCATGCCCAGCCCGACCCCAAGCCGGTGTCCAGCCGGTCGGGCAACAGCAACGGCCTCAACGGCACAACCGGCGGCGCTCAGAAGCTGACATTCGTAGTAAACGCCGACTCGCCGGCCTGCCCAGACTGCGGCTCGATCACAGTCCGCAACGGCGCGTGCTACAAGTGCATGAACTGCGGCTCGACCACAGGCTGCAGCTGATGTGTGACCGGCAAGAAAGTTTGCAAGTACGAGCGGCAAAGAAGTCTGACCGACCGGCAAGAAAGTTTGACTCAGGCGATCGCTGGGTCCAGGTTCCAGGTCGGGGGTGCGCTGAGGCGTAGGGCTCTGATTGGCTCTGGATCCAGAGAGGGACCCGCAGCATTGCGCTGCGGGTCCCTCCGTACTCCCGGACGTGTGGGCCGTCAGCCGTCCGACGCCGTGCTGGTTCCAGAGGCGGCTGGGTGGCCGGCAGGTCGGCTGGATGGCAACGGCCGCCGCCGGGGTGGTCGCCAGACAGGCGCCAGCGCCAGAAGCAAGTCCGGAC
>DASYBH010000270.1:0-14704 GCA_036500885.1 Candidatus Dormiibacterota bacterium | reverse complement strand
CTCCGCCCGCGACCGCGCCCAGGTGTCCGACCCGGATCATCTTGCCGCTCATCTTGCCCTGGCCGCCGGCGATCACCACGCCATACCTCGTCCGCAGCAGCTTGCGGAATGCGGACACGTCCAGCCCGGGCATGGGCAGCGCGCTGGTCACCGTCGCGGAGCGATAGCCCTCGGCGGCGAAGAGCTGGAAACCGAGGGCGGCCAGCCCGGCCTCGGTCGCGTCGGCGAGCTGGCGATGGCGGGCGTAGACGCGGTCCAGGCCCTCCTCCTCCAGCATCCGGATGCCCTCCTGGACGGCGTAGAGCACGCTGACCGCGGGCGTCCAGGGCGTCGACCCCGCCTGGGCGTGCTTCCTGGCCTGCCGCCAGTCGAAGTAGAAGCGCGGCGAGCGCGCCCGCTCCGACACCTCCCACGCCCGCTGGTTGACGGTGACGAAGGCGATGCCGGGAGGCGCCATCCAGCCCTTCTGGCTGGCGCTGACGGCCACGTCGACGCCGAGCGCATCGACGCCCATACGGATCGAGCTGACCGACGAGACGCCGTCGACCGCCACCAGGCGACCGGCGTCGTGAGCCGCCCGGACCAGGCCGGCCAGGCCGTTGGTCACGCCGGTCGAGGTCTCGTTGTGGGTGAGCAGGACGAGGCCGGCCTGCGGGTGGGCCTCCAGCACGGCGGCCAGGTCGCGCGGCTCGACCGGCTGGCCCCACTCGGCCTCCAGCCGAATGACCTGCGCGCCGTACGCGCCGGCCATCCCCGCGAAGCGCTCGCCGAAGTTGCCGCACATGGCGGCGACGACCTCGTCCCCTGGCGACACGAGGTTGGCGACCGCCGACTCGAGGCCGCCGCTGCCGGACGCGGTCACGACCAGGAGGTCGTTGTCGGTCTCGAACACCCGCTTGGCGCCGGCCGTGACGTCGGCCAGCAGCTCCGCGAACTCCGGACCGCGGTGATCGATCATGGGCTTGCTCGCCGCCCGCACGACCCGCTCGGGGAGAGGGGTGGGCCCGGGGACGCGCAGCTGTTGCTGGTAGATCATGACTCCTCCTGGATGGGGCGCTCCCGGCCCCGTGCTCAGCGCAGCGTGTCGGTCGTGTAGGGCAGCAGGGCGATCGCGCGCGCTCGCTTCAGCGCGTCCGTCAGCGGTCGCTGGTGCTTGGCGCACGTCCCCGTGATCCGGCGCGGCAGGATCTTCCCTCGCTCGGACAGGAACCGCCGGAGCCGGCTGACCTCCTTGTAGTCGATGTAATCGATGCGCTCGACGCAGAACGCGCAGACCTTGCGGCTGGACCGCTTGGGCCTGCCGGCGTCCCGGCGATCGGACATGGTGCTCGAGCCTCTCCTCATCAGATCGGGCCTCTCCTCATCAGAACGGGATCTCGTCCGGGTCGACGTCGCGGACGCCCGGACCCGGGTCCTCCGCCGGCGGCGGCGGCGTCTCGTCGAAGCCACCGGCGCTCTGGCCGCTGGTGCGGGAGTCGAGGAACTGCACGTCGGTGGCCACGACCTCCGTCTTGTACCGCTTCTGCCCGGCCTGGTCGTCCCAGGACCGGGTCTGCAGGCGGCCCTCGACGTAGACGAGCGATCCCTTCTTTGTGTACTGGGCGACGATCTCGGCCAGGTTCCGCCGGCCGATGTTCCAGACCACGATGTTGTGGAAGTCGGTGAACTCCTTCCTCTCGCTGTCGCCGCCCCCGGTCCAGCGGTTCGTCGCCAGACCGAACGACGTCAGCGGCTGCCCGGAGGGCGTGTAGCGCATCTCCGGGTCGCGGGTCAGGCGCCCGATCAGCATGACCTTGTTGAGGTTGCTCACGCCGGAGTCGGCTCCTCGGCGGCCGCCACCGCAACCGGCTCGGGCGCTGCGGCCGCAGCCGCAGCCGCGGCCGCAGCCTCAGCCGCCGCCTGCGCCTTGGCCCTGGCCTTGGCCCTGCGATCGGGCCTGGGGTCCGGCTTGCGCACGATCAGATGGCGGAACACCGTGTCGGAGATCTTCAGGGTCGCCTCCATCTCCGGCACACGGACCGGGTCGATCTGGAAGTCGGTCAGAACGTACTGGCCCTCCCGGACGTGGCGCACCTCGTAGGCGAGCCGGCGCCGGCCCCAGACGTCCGTCTTCTGGTGGGCGCCACCGAGGTTCTCTATCAGCTTGTCGACCGTGGCGATCGCCTGCTGGAGATGCTCCTCGTCGAGCTCGGGTCGAACGATATACAGGATTTCGTAATCCCTGATCAAGGGTAATCTTCTCCTCTCTATGGGTCAGGCCCCGTCCTGGCGCAGTGGAGCTGCCGGCGGGACCAGAAAGGACCGCTGTATTTTATGGCAGCGGAGGAAAGCTTGCCCAAGACCTCATCGAAGACCCCGACCCGAACGAAGGGGGGCCGCAGCGGCCCCAGGCGACCGGCGGCCAAGGCGCGACGCGAATGGCCCATCATGCCGCTCGCGGTGGGTGGCATCTTCCTGGTCGTCTTCGCGGTGCTGGTCGTCCTCTACCGTCTGAACGCGACCCCGCTCAGCGGTCAGCCGGTGGCGAACATCCGCTGCGACAGCGGCGAGCAGCTGGCCGTCCACTACCATGCCCACCTCGACCTGATCTACAAGGGGCAGCCGGCCACGGTCCCGGCCCAGACCGGCATCACCGGCAACTGCTTCTACTGGATGCACACGCACCAGCCGTCCGGCATCATCCACATCGAGGCGCCCAAGGCCTCGGCCTCGCGGCAGTTCACGCTGGGCGACTTCTTCGCGGTCTGGAATCAACCGCTGACCAGCAAGCAGGTGGCGACCTTCAAGCTGAACCCCGGCGACGAGGTCCGGGTGTGGGTGGACGGGAAGCCCTACACCGGCAACCCGAGCCGCGTGGTGTTGAAGTCCCACACGCAGGTCGTGGTGGAGATCGGACCGCAGTTCGTGGACCCGCCGACCTTCGACTGGACCTCGACGACGGCCACCCAGGAGGCAGGAACCGGAGGCTGACGCCACGCCCTGGCGAAAGGCGGTGAGCGTCTGGTTCGAGTGAGTTGCAGCACGAAGGCACGAAGGACACGAAGACGCACGAAGGAATAGGGGGTCTGGGGATCGGCTAGAGCGCGGAGGCTGACCTCGGAGCCCTCCGTGCGTCTTCGTGCTCTTCGTGGCTCCGTGCTTCAGACCAATTCGGAAAGATTCGTCTCAGATCACCGCCCGCGCGCGCTACTCCTCCTCCTCGACCTCGGCGTCCGGGAGGGGCGCTGTTGTGGACTCGCGGAGGGTTCGGGCCGCCCGGTAGTGCTCGAGGGCCTGGTCACGCTGTCCTTCGCGCAGCGCCCGGTCCGCCAGCCGCAGGTGTGCGGCGGCGTCCACGGCGGTTCTCCGGCCGGTGCGCAGCTCCCGCAGGCGGCGCAGCCGGTCCCGGTCGCCGCGCTGGCGCAGCAGCGGCTCCTCGGCGTCGAGGAGCTTCGCGCCCTCCTCCGGCCGGTCCAGCGCAAGCAGGGCCTCGGCCGCGCACAGGCGAGCGTCGCTGCCCACCGACATCCGCTCCTGCAGCGCGGGCTCGACGAGCGCCAGCGCCCGCTTCGGATTGCCCTGGAGCAGCGCCAGGCGCGCCCGCTCCACCGCGAGCTCCTGGTTCTGCACGCGCTCCGATCCGTCGACCAGGTAGTCGACCGGCGCGCCCAGCCGGCTCGCGATCACGCGCAGCAGCCGCGTGGACGGCTGAGCCCGGCCCATCTCGACCTGGTTGAGGAAGGCGCGCGTGAAGTCCTGGCCGGCCACCTGGGCCAGGGTCATCCCGCGCTCCTGCCGGAGCCGCCGAACCCGCTTGCCGAGGGTCTCTTCTCCGTCCATTCCCGGCGTTCCTAGCATGGCTGTTGTGGATATCTGCGCTCGGAAATCGCAGCTTCTCCCCGTTTGTTCACGGATTATCCCCAAGTTGTGGGGAGCTGGCATCAGAGGTAGTCAGCTGGGTCGAGGCTCCGCGGCAGGGTGGTGAAGTTGCGAAACCCGTTCGGCGTGACGATTCCCGTGTCCTCGACGCGCACGCCGCCCAGACCCACCTGGTAGAGGCCGGGCTCGACCGTCACGACGTCCCCGGTCCGCAGAGGATAGTCCACGTTCTTGAGGTACGGCGCCTCGTGCACCTCGAGGCCGACGCCGTGGCCCGTCGTATGGATCATCCGGGGACCGCCCTCGCCGCCTTCGAACCCGACGGTCGAGGTGCCGAAGCCGCGCTCGACCAGCAGCCGGCACACGGCGTGGTGCACGTCGCGGCCGTCGACCCCGTCGGTCAGCATGGGGATGGCCGCATCGAGCGCCTCCACGCAGGCATCGTGCATGCGGCGAACGAGGTCCGAGGGCTGCCCCGCGACGACCGTTCGCGTCAGGTCGCCGTGATAGTGAGAGGACATGCCCCTGGGGAAGATGTCGATGATCACCGGCATGCCGGCGAGGATCGGGCCGGCGCCGCGGAAGTGGGGCAGCGCGCAGCCCGGCGAGCCGGCGACGATCATCTCCGTCGCGGCGTAGCCGATCTCGTTCAGCGCCGCCTGCGCTCGGGCCATCAGCCGCTCCGACGTGAGCGGGCTGCCCTCCAGCCAGAGCAGGCCGTCGCCCTGCGCCTCGGCCTCCGCCAGCTGCGCGATCACCTCGACGCAGGCCGCCTCCGCGGCCTGCTGGGCCGCGTGGATGCAGTCCGCCTCCTCGGCGCGCTTGCGCCGGCGCTCGTCGAGGAAGAGCCCGCGCTCGATCTCGGGCTCGACGCCGGCCTCGCGCAGCGCCACGTAGGTGGCGGCGGGGAGCAGCGGTGAGACGCGGACCTCCTTGACACCTCGCTCGGCCAGCAGGCGGCGCGCCAGGTCGATCCAGGCGCCCAGCGTGTCCTGCTGCTCGACCCAGCCCGCGGCCTGGCGATCGACGACGCGCGACGCGCGTCCGTCCTTGCGCGCACCCTCCAGCTCCAGGGTGGAGACGACCAGCAGGTCATCGCCGGGCGCGAAGCGGAGGTACAGCGCCTCCTCGACCGGCAGCCGGCATGCATACAGGAAGTCGGCGTCGTCGCCGCCACGCGAGAACAGGAGGAGAGGCTTCACACCGGCACTCTACCGATCGCGTCCCGCGCCCCGCTGGTTCGTACGGCGGAGGTTGACGCGCCGCAGCTCCAGCTGGCGCTCGATCACCGTCGCCACGATCGCGGCCAGCGCTGCCGGCGCCTCTGCCTCGAGCTCCTGCTGGACCTGCTCGACCAGCGTCGCCGGCAGCTGCTGCCGCAGGAGGTCGAGCTGGTGCTCGTACACGGCGCCCAGGCTGGTGGCCGGGTTGGGACCGTCGAGGCCGAGCGACTCCTGGAGCTGGTAGCCGTCGTTGAAGCTGATCGGGTAGCCCTGCCGGCGCAGGACGGCCATGTCGCGGAAGAGCGTGCTCTCCGACACGCCCGCGCGTCCCGCGAGCGCGCTGGGCCTCAGCCCGGGCTCGCGGATCACCGCAGCCAGGATGCGCATCCGCCTGGCGAACCGCACAGCGCGCGTGACCCCGCGCGTGCTCCTAGCCACGGAGCGTCAGGCGGGCCCGCGCCCGCTGGCGTTTTGCTGCCACGCGCCATAGCATGACTGTGAGATGGAGGGGACCGGAACGGGGCAGACCTTGCTGGAGCCGGCCGAGCAGCGGGCGCGCGTGGTGACCCGAGCGGAGGCGGGCGGGCTGCGACTGGTGCGGTTCCTCTACTGCGACCACGACGGCATCATCCGGGGCAAGGCGAGCGGCGTCTCGCGGCTCCACGAGCGGCTGGAGAGCGGCATCGGGCTGACCGTCGCCATGCAGGCGTTCTCGCTGCTCGACCGCCTCGCGCCCGTCGAGGGGATGGGGCCGGTGGGCGAGATCAGGCTGGTGCCGGACCCGGACACGTTCGTCATCGCGCCATACGCTCCCCACACCGGCGTCGTGCTCGTCGACATGCAGACCAGCGATCGCGGGCCGTACGCCGCTGACGGCCGGCACTTCCTGCGCCGGATGATCGATCGGGCGGCCAGCTTCGGACTGGAGCTGGAGGCCGCGTTCGAGCCGGAATGGACGCTGGCCGCCCCGCGCGACGACGGGTGGGAGCCGGTCGACCGCAGCCTGTGCTTCTCGACCCACGGCATGGCCAGCGTGGCCGAGGTCATCGACGACGTCGTCGCCGCGCTGGAGGCGCAGGGCCTGCAGGTCGAGCAGTACTACCCGGAGCTCGGCTGGGGCCAGCAGGAGCTCTCGATCCGCCATGCGCCCGCGCTCCGCGCCGCCGACGCCCAGCTGCACTATCGGGAGACCGTCCGCAGCGTGGCGCGGAAGCACGGCCTGGCGGCCTCGTTCGCGCCCAAGCCATGGCCGGATCAGCCCGGCAACGGCTGCCACCTGCACTTCTCCGCCTGGGACCGCCACGGCGCCAACCGCTTCGCCGACCCCGGCGCACCCCACGGGCTCTCCGAGGTGGGTCGCCTCTTCCTCGCCGGCGTGCTCGACCACCTGCCCGGGCTGCTGGCGCTGACGTGCGCGTCCGTCAACTCCTATCGCCGGCTGCAGCCGCAGACCTGGGCCTCGGCCTATCGCGCCTGGGGCCTCGACAACCGCGAGGCGGCGCTGCGGGTGGCGTCGACCTTCTGGGGCCGCGAGGCGGAGTCGACCAACGTCGAGCTGAAGGCGTGCGACGCCAGCTCGAATCCCTACCTGGCCCTGGGAGGGGTCATCGCGGCCGGCCTGGACGGAATCGAGCGGGGCCTGGAGCCGCCGCCGCCCATGACGGTCGATCCGCACACCCTCGACGACGACGCCCGCGCGGCCGCCGGCGTCACGAGGCACCCGCGCAGCCTGGCCGAGGCGATCGGCCACCTGCGCGGCGACCGTCTGCTCACCGACGCGCTGGGCGACCGGCTCACCACGTCGTATCTCGCCGTGAAGGAGTCCGACATCGCGGGGTTTGGCCGGGAGGACGAGGCCTTCGAATATTCGGCGCACCGTTTCCGGTACTGACACCCCCAAGGCAAGCCTGCTGGCCGTGTGGGCGGCGGTGCGGGCGGTGGATCACCACTGCCATCTGCTGCAGCGGGCGACGGGGGGACTGGCGCCGAACGAGTTCCGCGCCTGCTTCACCGAGTCCGTCGATCCGCGCATCCACAGCGACCACGTCCCCAACACCGCGCTCTACCGCGTCCTCCTGCGCCGGATCGCGCCCGTCTTCGGCTGCGAGCCGACCGAGGGCGCGATCCTGACCGCGCGGAGGATGCTCGAGCCGGCCCGCTACTCCCGCGAGCTGCTGGAGCAGAGCGGCACCGGTGCGATGCTGCTGGACACCGGCTTCGCCGGTCCGAACACCATGACGCTGGAGGAGCAGCGGGCCGCCCTTCGGATCCCGCAGCGCGAGATCGTGCGGCTGGAGACCGTGGCCGAGCCCCTGATCGACCGGTGCCGGCAGCCCGAGGACTGGCTGGACGCGGTGCGCGCCGCGCTGACGCAGGCCGTGAGCGGCGGCGCGGTCGCGGTGAAGACGATCGTCGCCTACCGCGCGAGCCTGCGCCTCCGCTGGCCGGACCACCGGCTGGTGCGGGAGGAGTACGCGGCCCTGCGCCAGCGCCGGCGGGCGGCACGCAAGAGCAGCGGGGCAGGTGCACGCCTGACGGGCGACCCGCTCTGCCACGCGCTGGTCTTCACGGCCGCGGAGGAGTGCGTCCGACTGGGCGTGCCGCTGCAGGTCCACTGCGGCATGGGCGACGCGGACGAGGACCTGGCCGACTGCTCCCCGCTGGGCCTCCGCCCGCTGCTGGTCCACGAGCGCTTCGCGGAGCTGCGGCTCGTGCTCCTGCACTGCTATCCGTTCCACCGCGAGGCCGCCTACATGTGCTCCGTGTATGGCGGCGTCTCGATGGACCTCTCGCTCGCGGTCTGGCTGGCCGCGGCGGACGGCGCGCGCGCGATGAGCGAGGTCGTCGGGCTGTGCCCGTGGACCAAGCTGCTCTACGCGACCGACGCCTCGCGCCTCCCGGAGGTCTACCTGATCGCGGCTGAGCTGTACCGGGACGCGCTGGCGGAGGCGTTCGCCGACCTGGTCGCGCGCGAGCTCCTGACGTTCGAGGAGGCACGCCACGCCGGGGTGGAGGTGCTCGTCGAAAACGCCCGCAGGCTGTACCGGCTCTAGTGCCGGGTCAGGTGATCTCGTCCCAGCTGGAGGTGGCCGTCGACTCGAACGGGTCCGGCTCGGCCTCCTCGGTGGTGCCGGCCTTGCCCTGATGGAAGCGGCTGGAGATCATCTGGTAGGCCATAGCCTTCGGGATGCCCAGCTTGGTCAGCGACTTGATCTCGTCCGCCATGACCTTGTCGCGGGCGGCCTCGATGGCCACGAGGACCTCCTCCACCGTCGCGCTGCGCTTGCCTGATGCGGTCGCCATCTGCGGGGGATCATACCCGCGGACGGTGGTCCCCAACCGCGGGCCGGCAATCACAAGAGCGGTCTTCCCATCTCGCGAAGACAGTTTTAAGCTTTAACCTTATGCCCAACAACGGGTCGGGAGAGATCAGGAACGTCGCAATCCTCGGCCACTCCCACGAGGGCAAGACGACCCTCGCCGAGGCCATGCTCTTCGCGGCGGGCGGGATCGCCCGCATGGGATCCACGGACTCCGGCACCGCCGCCCTCGACTTCGAAGCCGAGGAGCAGAAGCGGAAGATCTCCATCAACCTCGCGGTCGCCCATGTCGAGCAGGGCGGGTGCAAGGTCAACCTGCTGGACACGCCCGGCTTCCTCGACTTCGCCGGCCAGGTGAACAGCGCGCTCGCCGCCGCCGAGGGCGCCCTGGTGGTGGTCAGCGCCACCAGCCAGCTGGCGGTCGGCACCGAGATCGCGTGGGAGCGCCTGAACCGGGACGCCAAGCCGCGCCTGGTCGTCGTCAACAAGATGGACAAGGAGAACGCCGACTTCCTCGGCGCGCTCGACGCCATGCGCGCGCAGCTCACGCCGAGGCCGGTGGCGCTCCAGGTGCCGATCGGGGCCGAGGCCGACTTCAAGGGCGTCGTCGACCTCATGCGCATGAGGGCGGTCACCACCTCTCCGGACGGCAAGGCCACCGAGGGGCCCATCCCCGACGACCTGGCCGCCCTGGTCGAGGAGCGCCGCGAGCAGCTGGTCGAGGCGGCCGCCGAGGGCGACGACAGCCTCCTCGAGAAGTACCTGGACGAGGGCACGCTCAGCGACGACGAGGTCGAGCGCGGCCTTCGCGCGGGCATCGCCGCCGGCAGCGTCGCGGCCGTCGTCTGCTGCTCCGCCACGAGGATGCTCGGCGTTCGGACCGTCCTGCGCGCCATCTGCGACCTGCTGCCGCCGCCCGTGGGCAAGGCCTCAGGACCGCCTCGCGCCGTGGTCTTCAGCACCTACGCGGACCCCTTCGGGCGGGTCAGCTACTTCAAGGTGCTGAGCGGGTGCCTCAAGTCCGACCAGCACGTGGCGAACGTCACGAGGGGCGGCGACGAGCGGCTGAGCCAGCTCTTCTTTCCTCGCGGCAAGGAGCACGTCAACACGCAGCAGGTCTGCGCGGGCGACATCGGCGCGGTGGCCAAGCTGGCGCAGACGCTCACCGGCGACGTGCTCGGGACGCCGGACGGCGCCGTGCCGCAGGTCGAGGTCCCACCGCCGGCCTACACACTGGCCATCTTCCCCAGGTCCCGCGGCGACGAGGAGAAGATCTCCACCGGGCTGAGCCGCCTGGCCGAGGAGGACCCGACGCTCAGGGTCTACCGCAACGACGAGACGCACCAGCACCTGATCGGCGGGCTCGGCGACGTGCACCTGGACGTGGTGCTCGAGAAGCTGAAGCGCAAGTACGGCGTCGAGGCGACCACCGCCCTTCCCCGCGTCGCCTATCGCGAGACCGTCTCGGGCACCGCGCGGGTCGAGGGCCGGCACGTCAAGCAGTCGGGCGGACACGGCCAGTACGGCGTCTGCGTGATCGAGGTGGAGCCGGCGGGCAGGGGCGACGGTTTCGTGTGGGAGGACAAGATCTTCGGCGGCTCAATCCCGCAGAACTTCCGGCCGTCGGTGCAGAAGGGCATCGTCGACACCATGGCCAGGGGCGTGGTGGCCGGCTACCCGATGGAGGACGTCAAGGTCCGGCTGGTCGACGGCAAGGTCCACTCCGTCGATTCCTCGGACATGGCCTTCCAGATCGCCGGCTCGCTGGCCATCCGCAAGGCGGCGATCGAAGCCGGCCCGGTGCTGCTGGAGCCGATCCAGGACCTCGAGGTCCGCGTCCCCGAGCGGAACCTGGGCGACATGATGTCGGACGTGAACACCAAACGCGGCAAGATCGCCGGGACTGAGCCGGACGGCCCCTGGCAGATCGTGCGGGCCCAGGTGCCGGAGTCCGAGCTCCAGCGGTTCGCGCTCGACCTGCGCTCCATCACCCAGGGCCGCGGCTCGTTCACCTCCAGGTTCTCGCATTACGAGGAGATGCCCGCGCACCTGGCCAAGCAGCTGATCGACGCCTACCAGAAGGAAAGCTCCAGCTCATAGGAGCCTGGGTCGGTAGCCTCGTGCGATGACCGACGGCACGGCGCCGAGCTCGCACGACGCCATCGTGATCGGCGGCGGCGTGACCGGCGCCGGGGTGGCGCGCGACCTGGCGCTGCGCGGGCTGTCGGTCCTGCTGCTCGAAAAGGGCGATTGGGGTGGAGGGACGAGCGGCGCGTCGACCTGGATGGTCCACGGGGGGCCCCGCTACCTCGAGTTCGACTGGGACACGACGGTGCTCTCCACCGAGGACGCCGGCAATATCGTTCGTATCGCGCGGCACATGGTCCACCGCTGCGTGGTGCTGGTCCCGGTCATGCCGGAGGACGGCCTCGGCATCGAGCGACTGGAGACCGCGATGGAGGTCTACGACCGCTACCAGCCGCGGAAGGAGTCCCGACCCCACATCCGCCTGACGGGAGAGGAGGCCCGGCGCGTGGAGCCGGGGCTGGCGCCCGGAGTGGTGGCGGCGGTGACGCTTGACGAGTGGGGGGTCGATCCCCACCGGCTGGCGTGGGCCAACGTGCTGGACGCGGTTCGCTCGGGCGCCCAGGCCTTCAACCACTGCCGCGTGGAGAGCCTGCTGCGCGACGGCAGCGCCATCGCCGGCGTCCGGTACCGCGCCGCGGATGGGCAGCGGGTCGAGGCCCGGGCGCGCATCGTCGTCAACGCGGCCGGACCGTGGGCGCCCCAGGTGGCCGCCATGGCCGGCGCCGAGGTCCGGCTCCGGCCGGCGAAGGGCATCCACATCGTCTACGACCGGCGGCTCTCGAACTTCGCGATCTCCGCCGAGGCGGTCGACGGGCGCGACGTGATCCTCGTGCCGCACGGCGGCGTGACGTTCCTGGGCACGACCGACGACGACCACTACGGGGACCTCGACGCACTCGAGGTGACGCCGGACGAGGTGGACTACCTCCTCCAGGCGGCGGAGCGCGTCTTTCCGAGCATCCGCGCGCACCGTCCCGTCAGGGCGACGGCGGGGGTGCGGGCCACGCTCTTCGACTGGCGTCCCCGCGCGGACCGGCTCTCCCGCCGCTTCGAGGTCATCGACCACGAGCGGGAGGACCGCGTTCCGGGCCTGGTGACGGTCGCCGGCGGCAAGCTCTCCCTGTACCGGCTGATGGCCGAGCGCACGGCCGACGCGGTGTGCGCCCGGCTGCGACACAGGGCCAGGTGCGTCACCGGCAGCCGCCCGCTGCCGGGCGCCAGCGGCGTCGCGCCGCCGGTCCGCGAGCTGGCCGCCGAGCACGGCATCTCGACCCTGGCCGCGACGCGCATCCTCGCACGCCACGGCAGCGAGGCGCCGGAGGTGCTCGACGACCCGCGCCGGGGCCGGCTGGCGTGCCGCTGCGAGGTGGTGACCGAGGCCGAGCTGGTCCACGCGGCCCGCCACGAGCAGGTCCGGACGCTGGCGGACGCCTTCCGCCGGCTGGGCCTGGCGGCCGGTCCCTGCGCCGGGACGAGCTGCGTCGAGCGCGCCGCCGAGGTGATCGGCCACGAGCTGGGCTGGAGCCCGTCGCAGGTGCGAGAGGCCGCCCGCGACTACGTGACCGGCTCCTGGCGCGGGCGCGCCCCGGTGCTGGACCGGTGGGGCTGGGCGCAGGAGGAGCTCGCCTACGGCGCGCGGCGCGGCTGGCCGGGCGGCCTCTGACCGGTGACCGGTCCCCGCGCGGCCCGTCTGCGCTTCGCATGGGCGTTCGTCCGGCACCAGCTCCGCCGGCGCTTCCGCACCCCCCCGGCCGCCACCGCCGAGGAGGTGGTCACCACCTACGCACAGGACCACCTGCGCCCGCTCACGCCGTTCGAGCGAGAGCGCCTGCCGGCGATGTCGCGGTGCATCAACTGCGGGCTCTGCGCGCTGGTCGTGAGGCGGGTGGGGCAGGTCAGGCTGCCGGACCTGGCCAGCGCCTACCTGCGCGACCTCACCCTGCTGCCGGCAGCCGGCGCCGACCTGAAGGGCGGGGACCCGGGCCCGGACGCCCTGGCGGCGGCCGCGGCGATCTGCCCCGTCGGCGTGCCGCTGGACGAGGTGGCCGCGGCGGTGCGCCGGCTGGCCGCCCCCGAGCACGCGGGCGTCGCCGGGCATGCGGAAACCGCCGAACCCGGCGGTTGAGCAGGTGAGCTCGAATCTAGGCGGCGGAGTTGTCCATGTGCGCCTTGAGGCGCTCGGCCCGGCCGGCCTCGCGCAGGCGCGCCATCGCGGTCCGCTCCAGCTGCCGGACGGTCTCCCGCCCGAGGCCCAGCCGGCGCGCGACCTCCTCCAACGTCCGCTGCTCACCGTCCAGCAGGCCGAAGCGCAGCTGCAGAACGCGGCGCTCGCGGGCGGTCAGTGTCTCCAGGACCGCCTGCACCTCGTCCTTCATCATGCTGCGCGCCGCGGCCGCCAGCGGGGACTCCACGGTGGTGTCCTCGATCAGCTCGCCGAGCTCGGTGTCACCGTCGCCGATCGGCGTCTCCAACGACACCGGCTCCCTGGCGATCTCCAGGAGCCACGCCACCTTCACGCCCTCGAGGCCCATCTCGAGGCCGATCTCGTCGTTGGTCGGCCGCCGGCCCAGCTCCGAGCGCAGGCGGTCGGCCACCCGCACCAGCTTGTTGATCGTGTCGGCGTTGTGCGTCGGGATGCGGATGGTCCGGGAGCGATCGGCCACCGCCCGCTGACAGGCCTGGCGGATCCACCACGTGGCATAGGTCGAGAACTTGAAGCCGCGCCGGTAGTCGAACTTCTCCACGGCGCGCATCAGCCCCAGGTTGCCCTCCTGGATCAGGTCCAGGAGGCTGAGCCCCCGGTTGCTGTACTTCTTGGCCACCGAGACGACCAGCCGGAGGTTGGACTCGATCATCCGGCGCCTGGCCGCGTCGGAGCCCGCCTCGATCTGCTTCGCCAGCTCCACCTCTTCCGCGGCCGTCAGCAGCCGAACACGGCTGATGTCGCGGAAGTAGGCGCGAACCGCGTCGTCGAGGCTGGCCTCGTCGAGCTGCTGCTGCTGCTCCTCTTCAGCCTTCAGAGAAGGCTCTTCGTCGATCAGGTCGAGTGCGCTATCCAGGTCCACTTAACAAACTTTTGTACCCGCAAATCGGTCTATTGATTCCTTTACGGCGCAGCGAACCGAATTGCTCATTTTCTGCCGGTGGCTACAGGTCGTTCAGCTTACGCCTTCCGCAACCGGCGTGAGCCATCTATAGCTGTCCACGCGCCAGCCGGAGCCTCCGCGGCGCACCTCGCAGAGCAGCAGGCCGCTGGTCCTGGTGCCCGGCGGGACGTATTGGCTCTGCATGGTGCTCCTCGTCTGCAGCAGCACCTCGGCGTGGCCGGCGTCGAGCGTCTGCAGGTAGGCGTCGGGCGCGTCGCCGACCGACACGGCGTGGAAGAGCGCCAGGTCGGGAAAGGCTCTGCGCACCTGGTCCAGCACCCGCCGGCTGACGAGGGGCGTCAGGCGGTTGACCTGGACGTCCGGGTGCGCGTAGTCGTAGGTCGTCAGCTCCTGGCCGAAGTCCCTTGCGACCCCCAGCGCCGCGGCCCGGTCGCCCTGTCCGGACGTCTGGCTGGAGCGGGTGGTCGCCAGCTGCTGGAGCGCGACGGCGGCGATCAGCGTGACGAACACGAGCAGCACGCTCTTGCCGACCTCCACGGGCCCGCTCCCGACCACGCGGCTCAGCACGGCCGCATGTACGGCGCGGGATCGATCGGGACGCCGCCCTCCCTGACCTCGAAGTGGAGATGCGGTCCGGTGGAGTAGCCGGTCGAGCCGACGTACCCGATCACCTGGCCCGGCTGCACGAGGTCGCCGCGTTGGACGGCGAACTCGACCATGTGACCGTAGTAGTCCACCCGGCCGCTGTTGGCCTGGACGCGCACCAGGTTGCCGTAGCCGACCAGGAAGCCGAGGCTGTTGGTCTGCGCGGCCGCCTGCAGCACCTCGCCCGCCTCGGCGGCCCGGATGGCCGCACCCTGGGGAGCGCCCAGGTCGACTCCGGTGTGGAAGTGGGCGTATCCAAACGTCGCGGGCTCGCCCGGCAGCTCGCTCGGTCCGAACGGCTGGGTCAGGTACGAGCCGGGCAGCGGACAGGCCAGCTCACCGGGCGCCAGCGGCGGTCCGGGCGGCGCGGCGGCGGGCGATTCGAGGCGCAGGCCGTGGCTGATGCCGGCGCTCATGGCGAACACGATGACCAGCACTGGCAGCACGACCACCGTGACCACGA
>DASYBH010000269.1:0-13628 GCA_036500885.1 Candidatus Dormiibacterota bacterium | reverse complement strand
GGCGGTGGCGGCCAGGGTGGCGGCGGCAGCCAGGGTGGCGTCGGCGGCCAGGGTGGCGGCAGCCCGTCCGGACAGGGAGGCGGCGGCCAGGGCGGTCAGAACCGCGGCCAGGGCGGCGGCGGCCAGGGCGGCGGCAGTCCGTCCGGACAGGGCGCCGGCCAGGGCGGTCAGAACCGCGGCCAGGGCGGCGCCGGCCAGGGCGGTCAGAACCGCGGCCAGGGCGGCAGCGGCCCGTCCGGCCAGGGCGGCGGCGGTGGCCAGGGTGGTCAGGGCCGCGGCCAGGGCGGCGGCGGCCAGTCGGGCCAGGGCGGCGGCCGCAGGGAGGGCGGCAATGCTCCTTCCTAAGCGTGTCAAGCACCGCAAGCAGCACAAGGGCCGGCGGGCGGGCATCGCCACGCGCGGCAACAGCATCGCCTTCGGCCAGTTCGCGCTGCAGGCGGTGGAGGCGTGCTGGATGACCAACCGCCAGATCGAGGCGGCCAGGCGGGCGATGACCCGCCACGTCCGCCGCGGTGGCCAGATCTGGATTCGCATCTTTCCCGACAAGTCGGTGACCAAGAAGCCCGCAGAGACCCGGATGGGCTCCGGCAAGGGCAACCCCGAGGGATGGGTGGCGGTCATCAAGCCTGGCCGCATCCTGTTCGAGATGGGCGGCGTCAATCACGAGGTGGCCAAGGAGGCCATGCGGCTGGCGGCGGCCAAGCTGCCGATCCGGACGCGCTTCGTCACGGTCGTGGAGCCGCAGGGCACGCGATCCGATGGCGTGGGCGCCACGGCGGGCGCCGCGGGGAGTGGTGAGTAGTGAGGGCTGAGGACCTGAGAACCCTGGACGGTGAGGAGCTGACCAGCCGGCTCAAGACATCGCGGCGGGAGCTCTACGAGCTGCGCTTCAAGCTCGCCGTGGGCCAGCTCGACGATCACCGGCAGATCCGCAAGGTGCGCAAGGACATCGCGCGCATCCTGACGGTCGTGCATGCGCGGCGCCTGGGCGAAGAGGTGATGGAGATCCCGGTCGAGCCCGAGGTGGAGGTGGAGCCCCAGGCCGTCGCGGCCGAGGCGCCGAGCACCGAGGTCCGGGAGGCCCCCGCTGAGCCCGTCGCCGAGACAAGGAACAAGGAAGACGACTTGCCCCCCCTGACCCCCCGGCAGAAGAGGGGGGGGATGGAGACACCCGAGAACGTGGAGACACCCGACGCCGCGGAAGGGGCGCCCGCCTCGCAGTCCCGGCGGACCGGCCGCCGGCGCGCGGCCCGTGAGGAAGGGGAATGACCGATACGCAGCAGCAGGAGACTCCGACGGTAGAGCGCGGCTTCCGCAAGGTTCGCCTGGGCCGGGTCGTCTCCGACAAGATGGACAAGACCGTCGTGGTCCAGATCACCGACCGCAAGAGCCATCCGCTCTACAAGAAGGTGATCCAGCACCGGACGCGCTTCAAGGCCCACGACGAGGGCAACGAGTGCAAGCTCGGCGACCTCGTGCGGATCATGGAGACCCGCCCGCTGTCGAAGGACAAGCGGTGGCGTGTCGTCGAGGTCGTGGAGAAGGCCCGCTAGCCATGATTCAGCAAGAGACCAGGCTCAAGGTCGCCGACAACAGCGGCGCCAGGGAGCTCCTCTGCATCCGGGTGGTCGGCGGCCACTATCGCCGGTACGCGTCGGTCGGAGACGTCATCACGGCCACCGTGAAGTCTGCGCAGCCGGGCGGCCAGGTGAAGAAGGGCGAGGTCGTCAAGGCGGTGGTGGTCCGCGTCGCCAAGGAGTACCGGCGGCCGGACGGCTCCAACATCCGCTTCGACGACAACGCCGCCGTGCTGATCAACAACCAGAACAACCCCAGAGGCACCCGCATCTTCGGACCGGTGGCCCGCGAGCTGCGCGAGCGCAACTTCATGAAGATCGTGTCCCTGGCCCCGGAGGTCCTGTAGTGCTCAAGAACAAGCCGCGCCCGAACCTGCGCCGGCTGGACCTCGCTCCGGGCGACCCCGTCGTCGTGGTCGCCGGCAAGGACAAGGGCAAGCGTGGCGAGGTGCTGCGCACGCTGCCGCGCGAGGGCAAGATCGTGGTCCAGGGCGTCAACGTCCTGAAGCGGCACACGAAGGCGGGGCGCTCGGCGGGCGGCAACAAGGCGATCCAGGGCGGCATCGTGGATTTCGAGGCCCCCCTCGACTACAGCAACGTGATGCTCGTCTGCCCCGTGTGCGGTGAGCCCACCCGGATCCGGCACACCGTGCTGGAGAACGGCGAGAAGGCGTTCGTGTGCGTTCGCTGCGGCGAGCCCTACGAGCGCGTTCGAAAGACGGAGGCGCAATGAGCGCGGTGCAGACGCCGGTGCGCGAGCCCAACCTGTCCCGGGACTACCGGGACCGGGTCGTGCCCGCGCTGATGAAGCAGTTCGACTACGACAACGTCATGCAGGTGCCGAAGGTGGCGAAGGTCATCGTGAACATCGGCATCGGCGAGGCGAAGGACAACGCGCGGGCGCTGGAGTCCGCGGTCAACGACGTGCGCACCATCACCGGCCAGCAGCCCGTCGTGGTCAAGGCGCGCAAGTCGGTGGCCGCGTTCAAGCTGCGCGCCGGTATGCCGGTCGGCATCCGGGCGACGCTGCGCGGCCGGCGCATGTGGTACTTCCTGGAGAAGCTGGTCGGGGTCGCGCTGCCCCGCATCCGCGACTTCCGCGGCGTCAACCCCGACGCCTTCGACGGGGGCGGGAACTACTCGCTGGGCCTGCGCGAACAGATCATCTTTCCCGAGGTCGACTACGACAAGATCGACAAGCTCCGCGGCCTCGAGATCTCCATCGTGACCACGGCGACGACAGACGAGGAAGGGCGCTCGCTGCTGACGCAGCTGGGTATGCCGTTCAGGAAGAGGTAGAGGATCTTGGCGAAGAAGTCAGCAATCGAGCGCTGGAAGCGTGCGCCGAAGTTCAAGGTGCGGGCACACAACCGCTGCCGCCTGTGCGGTCGGCCCCGCGCCTTCATGAGGAAGTTCGGGATGTGCCGTATCTGCTTCCGGACGCTCGCCGCCGAGGGCCGGATCCCCGGCATCACGAAGTCGAGCTGGTGATGGTCAAGGACACCATCGGCGTGGTCTCGGATCCGATCGCGGACATGCTCACGCGGATCCGCAACGCCAACGCGGCCCGGCACGTCGAGGTCCGTGTGCCCTCGTCCAGGCTCAAGCTGGAGATGGCCCGGGTGCTGAAGGACGAGGGCTACATCGGCGGCTACGAAACACAGGACGCGCAGGGTCACGCCGGCGAGTACCTGACGATCACCTTCAAGGCGCGCAACGACCGCAAGCGGGTAATCTCTGGCGTGAAGCGCATCAGCCGCCCAGGTCTGCGCGTCTACGCCCGCAAGACGGAGATCCCGCGCGTGCTGGGCGGCCTCGGCATCGCCATCCTCTCCACGAGTCAGGGAGTGATGAGCGGTCGCCAGGCGCTCCATGCGGGGGTCGGTGGCGAAGTCCTGGCGTACGTCTGGTAGAGCAGCCATGTCGAGAATTGGAAAGATCCCCATTCCCGTGCCGGCCGGGGTAACCCTGAAGGTCGAGCAGAACCACGTGACGGTCGAGGGCCCGCGAGGCCGGATCGACCGCAGCCTGCCGTCCCAGATCGCGATCGAGCTGACGGACGGGCGGGTGTTCTGCCGGCGTCCGAGCGACGGCCGCGAGCACCGGTCGCTGCACGGCCTCACGCGCACGCTGCTGGCCAACATGGTCACCGGCGTGTCGACCGGCTTCCGCAAGGAGCTGGAGCTGGTCGGCGTCGGCTATCGCGCCCAGAAGCAGGGCGAGGACCTGGTCCTCACGCTGGGCTTCTCCCATCCCGTGCGGATCCGTGAGCCCGAGGGCATCAAGATCGAGGTCGCCGATCCCACGCACTTCGCGATCACCGGCAACTCCAAGGAGCAGGTGGGCCAGGTGGCCGCCGACGTCCGCCGGCTGCGCCTGCCCGAGCCGTACAAGGGCAAGGGCGTCATGTACCGCGGTGAGCGCGTCCGCCGCAAGCCCGGCAAGTCCGGTAAGGGAGCGAAGTAGGGCGATGTTGAAGCAGTTCGACAGGAAGGCGGCACGGGCGCGGCGGCACCGGCGGGTGCGCGTGCGGCTCGAGGGCAGCGGCGAGCGGCCGCGGCTCAGCGTGTACCGCAGTCTGCACCACGTCTACGCGCAGCTCATCGACGACGAGACCGGTCGCACCGTGGTCGCCGCCTCGACCGCCCAGCTCAAGTCCGGCAAGAAGGACGCCGGCGCCGCCGCGGCTGTCGGCAGGGCGATCGCTGAGAAGGCGAAGGCCGCGGGCGTGACGAGCGCGGTGTTCGATCGCGGTGGGTTCCTCTACCACGGCCGTGTCAAGGCCCTCGCGGACGCCGCTCGCGAGGCAGGACTGGAGTTCTGATGGGAGCACGACATCCGTCGTACGGCGATCGCGGCGACATCACCGAGCGGGTGGTCAGCCTCAACCGCGTGGCCAAGGTCGAAAAGGGCGGCCGCCGGTTCTCGTTCTCGGCGCTGATCGTGGTCGGCGACATGAACGGTCGGGTCGGCGCCGGCCTGGGCAAGGCCCGCGAGGTCCCCGAGGCCATCCGCAAGGGTGTCGAGATCGCCAAGCGCAACATGATCACGGTGCCGACGGTGGGCACCTCGATCCCGCACGAGGTCCGCTTCAAGTGGGGAGCGGCCAAGATCCTCATGAAGCCGGCGGCGCCGGGCACCGGCGTGATCTCCGGCGGCGCCATGCGCGCGGTGATCGAGCTGGCCGGGATCAAGGACATCCTGACCAAGTCGCTGGGCACCAACAACCCGATCAA
Organism: Candidatus Dormiibacterota bacterium; assembly: GCA_036500885.1. Classification (GTDB taxonomy): domain Bacteria; phylum Chloroflexota; class Dormibacteria; order Dormibacterales; family Dormibacteraceae; genus CF-161. The sequence goes on along the minus strand of DASYBH010000269.1, from coordinate 8,815 downwards.
CACCGTCAGGGCCACCATGCGGGCGCTGCAGTCGCTGCGCACGGCCCAGGAGGTTGCCGAGCTGCGGGGCAAGACGGTCGAGGAGATCGTCGGACCGAAGCTGGCCGGCGCCTATCGGACCGCCCAGGCGCGGGGCAGCGTCAGGGACGTGGTGGCGCCGGGCGCCGGCGCCGCGCCCGTGGGCGCGCCGACGCCGGCCGATGCGGCGGCATCGGCGGCTCCACCGGCCGGGGCCGCCACGGCCGTGGCCGAGCGGCCCGCGCGAGAGCGCCAGCCGCGACCCCAGCCCGCCGCACCGGCGGCGCCCGAGGCGGCCGCACCGGCGGCGCCCGAGGCGGCCGCACCGCCCGCGCCCGAGCAGGCGGCCACGACGCAGCCAGCGCCGGCCGCCGAGCCGCCGGCAAGCGACGGCGCCAGCGCCCAGGAGCGGCCGTCGTGACCGAGAGCACGGAGGCGAACAGGATCAGGGCCACCTGGCGCAAGAGCGCCATCGGATACTCGGAGGACATGAAGGCGACAGTCCTCTCACTGGGTTTCCGCAAGCTGAACCAGACGCGCGACCTCCCGGACACCCCGGCGGTGCGCGGCATGCTGAAGAAGGTGGACTTCCTGATCGCCATCGCCGGTGAGCCGTGGAAGCCGCCGAAGCGGGCGCGCTACAAGCTGCCGCGGGCGCGGACCAGGAAGAAGCACACGAGGGGTAGGTAGGTGAAGTTGCACGAACTGCGGCCGCCCGATGGCGCCCGCCAGAGGTCGCAGCGGGTCGGGCGCGGCACCGGGTCGGGCCGCGGCAAGACGTCCGGGCGGGGGCAGAAGGGCCAGCTGGCGCGCAGCCAGGGCTTCCGGCTCGGGTTCGAGGGCGGCCAGATGCCGCTGGCCCAGCGCCTGCCGAAGCTGGGTGGTTTCAAGAACCCGTTCAAGAAGGTCTATGCCGTCGTCAACCTGACCAAGCTGAACCGCTTCCAGGACGGCGCCACCGTCCAGCCTGGCGACTTCGCCGAGGCCGGTCTGGCGCGGGCCGGGCTGCCAGTCAAGCTGCTCGGAACCGGCACGCTGCGTCGTACGCTGACCATCACGGCCCATGCCTCGAGCGAGGCGGCCAGGACGGCGATCGAAGCGAGGGGTGGCCGGCTGACCATCGTCGGCGGAGAGGAGGCCGAGGAGGCGGCGCAGCCGGCGGAGGAGTAAGCGGTGAACCTGATAGAGGCGATCTACAACGCCCTCCGGCTCCCGGAGCTCCGGAACAAGATCCTGTTCACGGGAGGGTTGCTCGTCGCCTTCCGGCTGTTCGCCAACATCTCCATTCCCAACGCCAGCCAGGCAGCGCTCCAGCAGCTCTTCAACAGCCAGGCCCTGCTGGGCCTGCTCGATCTGTTCTCCGGGGGTGGCCTGTCGACGTTCAGCGTGGTCGCGATGGGGGTCAACCCCTACATCAACGCCAGCATCATCATGCAGCTCATGACGGTGATCTCCGAGCGCGTCAAGGAGATCTCCAAGGAGGGCGAGCAGGGCCGGCGCCGGATCACGCGGTGGACGCGGTACCTGACGGTGGCGCTGGCGCTGGGCCAGGCGTACGGGTACACGGTGCTGTTCCAGAACGTGAACCCGCCGATCCTGCCCGCGAACATGGACTGGTTCCAGCGGGTCACGATCATGGTGACCATGACGTCCGGAACCATCCTGGCGATGTGGTTCGGCGAGCTGATCACCGAGTACGGCATCGGCAACGGCATCTCGCTCGTCATCTTCGCCGGCATCATCGGCCGGGCCCCGCGCTCGCTCTACCAGGCGATCTTCGGCCACACCGGCACCGGCGGGCTGACGGACTACCTGCCGTTCCTCCTCCTCGGGGTGGTGGGGCTGGTCGCGATCGCTTTCGTGATCGAGGTCCAGCAGGCGGTGCGCAAGATCCCGATCCAGTCCGCGCAGCGCCTGACGGGGGGCCGGACGGTACAGGGTCGCCAGAGCTTCCTCCCGCTTCGCGTGAACCAGGCGGGGGTGATCCCCATCATCTTCGCGCTGTCGATCATGACGTTCCCGGGCATCCTGGCCGGGTATCTCCAGGCCACGCCGACGGACACGCCCTGGCACAGCGCCGCCCTGTGGGTGCAGGGCAACTTCACGCCCAGCTCGGTCAACGTCACCGCGGCCGCCATCTACAACGTCCTCTACTTCCTGTTCATCTTCGGGTTCACGTACTTCTACACCGCCGTCACGTTCGACGTGAACGACGTGGCCGACAACCTGCGTCGCTATTCCAGCTTCATCCCCGGCATACGGCCGGGGCGACCGACGGCGGAGTACCTCGCCGCGGTGATGAACCGGGTCACGTTCGCCGGCGCGATCTTCCTGGGCCTCATCACCGTCGTCCTGCCGCTCGGCGCCGCCAGGCTGACGAACATCCCGCAGAACCAGATGTACTTGGGAGGTACGGCGCTGCTCATCGTCGTAGGCGTCGCGCTCGACACCATGAAACAGCTCGAGACCCAGCTCATCATGCGGCAGTACCGAGGGTTCATCAGATAGATGACGAGTCCGTGCGCCTCGTTGACAGATGGAGCTCCTGCCCGGAATGATCTCTGTTGAACCTGACGCTCTTTGGTCCGCCCGGGAGCGGCAAGGGCACCCAGGCCAGCTTCCTCACGGAGCACTTCGGCATCCCGCAGGTGTCGACAGGCGACCTGTTCCGGGCCGAGATCAAGGCCTGCACGCCGCTGGGCAAGAAGGTTCGGGAGTACCTGGACCGCGGCGACCTGGTGCCGGACGACATCACGCTGGAGATCGTGCGCCGGCGGCTCCAGGAGCCGGACACCGAGCGGGGGGTGCTGTTCGACGGGTTTCCGCGCACGGTGGCGCAGGCGGTGGCGCTGGACCGCATGCTCGCCTCGATGGGCCGGCGCATGGACCACGTCATCTTCGTGCAGGTGCCGACGGAGATGCTCGTGAGCCGCATGGCGGGCCGGCTGACGTGCCCGAAGTGCGGGCGGACCTACCATCCCAGGCTGGCTCCGCCGAAGCAGGACGAGCTGTGCGACGTGGACGGCACCGCGCTCGTCATGCGCGTGGACGACCGGCCGGAGACCGCGAGGCGGCGGATCGGCGTGTACCTGGAGCAGACGCTGCCGGTGCTGGCGCACTATCGCCAGCAGAGCGTCGTGCGAGACGTGGACGGCACGGGCAGCATCGAAGAGGTCAGGGCGCGGATACTGCGAGCCATCGAGGGCCGGCGAGGGGAGGCACATGATAAACCTCAAGACTGACCACGAGCTGGAGATGATGGCCCGCGCCGGACGCGTGCTGGAGTCGGTGATCGAGGAGCTGAAGGGCGCGTGCCGGCAGGGCGTGCGCACCATCGAGCTCGACCGCATCGCCGAGCGGCGGATCCGGTCCGCCGGCGCCCGGCCCGGCTTCCTGGGCTACCACGGCTTCCCGAACTCGCTGTGCGTGTCGATCAACGACGAGGCCGTGCACGGCATCCCGGGCAGGCGCCGGATCGAGGAAGGCGACATCGTGAGCCTGGACCTGGGCCTCGTCCTGGACGGCTTCTGGGCCGACATGGGCTGCACCGTCGCGGTCGGCAAGGTCGACCCGGAGGCGCAGCGCCTGATCCTGGTGACCGAGGAATGCCTGGAGATCGCCATCCAGCACGCGCAGCCGGGTGGCCGCCTTGGCGACATCTCGGCCGCGGTGCAGCAGCACGCGGAGCAGGCGCGGTTCTCGGTGATCCGCCAGTTCGTCGGCCACGGGATCGGGCGCCAGATGCACGAGGACCCGCAGCTCCCGAACTTCGGGCTGGCCGGCACGGGGCCGGAGCTGAAACCGGGGATGACGCTGGCGATCGAGCCCATGGTCAACCAGGGTGCGGCCGAGGTCTACATCAAGCCCGACGGCTGGACGGTGTGCACGTCGGACGGGTCGCTGTCCGCCTATGTCGAGCACACGGTCGCCATCACCAAGAACGGGCCCAGGGTCCTGACGAGCTCGGATGGACACATGAACAGGCGACTGGCGGTATGATTGTCGGGTTCGCGACGGCCCCAAGTTTGCGCGTGCCTGGTTTCAGGTATAATCGCCGCTCGTGTCCCGGCCTCTCGAGTACGTCGAAGGGCGGGTTCTCGAGCCTCTCCCCAACGGGATGTACAGGGTCGAGTTGGACAACGGGATCAAGGTCCTCGCTCATGTGGCTGACCGTCTCGGCACCCACTTCGTCCGGCTCGTCACAGGTGATCGAGTGGAGGTCGAGCTCTCGGAGAGCGACCGGTCGCGAGGAAGGATTCGGAAGATAACGAGATGAAGGTTCGTCCCTCGGTGAAGAAGATGTGCTCCAAGTGCAAGGTGATCAAGAGAGAGGGCGTCGTGCGCGTCCTGTGCTCGAATCCGAAGCACAAGCAGAGGCAGGGCTGATCCATGGCGCGTCTGGCTGGTATCGACATCCCGAATGACAAGCGCGTGGTGGTCTCGCTCACCTACATCCATGGCATCGGACGGACCACGTCGGAGCGGCTGCTGAGAATGGCGAACGTCAACCCTGACGCTCGCGTCAAGGCGCTGGCCGACGAGGAGGTTGGCCGCCTGCGGCAGGTGCTCGATCGTCTCTCCACCGACAAGGAGATCCTGATCGAGGGCGACCTGCGCCGCGAGGTGGCGATGAACATCAAGCGACTGCAGGAGATCGGCACGTACCGCGGCCAGCGGCACCGGCGTGGTCTCCCGACCCGCGGCCAGCGCACCCGCACCAACGGCCGCGCCCGGCGCGGTCCGAAGCGGGCGGTCGCCGGTAAGAAGAAGAAGGGCAAGTAGTAGGTGAGGGGTCGTTAGACCGTGGGCAAGCAGAAGAAGAAGACCACCCGCACCAGGCGCCGTGAGCGCAAGAACGTCGCCGTTGGTCAGGCGCACATCCAGAGCAGCTTCAACAACACGATCATCTCGATCACCGATATGCAGGGCAACGTGATCTCGTGGGGCTCCGCCGGCGCGCAGGGCTTCAAGGGCAGCCGCAAGTCGACGCCCTTCGCCGCCCAGGTGACGTCCGAGGCGACGGCCCGGCGGGCGATGGAGCACGGCATGCGGTCGATCGAGGTGTTCGTGCGCGGCCCCGGCTCCGGCCGGGAGGCGGCGATTCGGTCGCTGCAGGCCGCGGGCCTGGAGGTCAGCGCGATCAACGATGTAACCCCAATCCCGCACAACGGCTGCCGGCCGCCCAAGCGCCGGCGAGTCTGACGCGATCAATGCAAGAGGAGCTGTTCTGAGAGTTGGCCAACTACAACGGCCCGGTGTGCCGTTTCTGCCGCCGCGAGGGCGCGAAGCTCTACCTCAAGGGTGAGCGCTGCTACACCCCGAAGTGCGCCATCGAGCGCCGTGCCGTGCCGCCCGGCGTGCACGGGCAGGCGCGCCGGCGGAAGACGTCGGACTACGGGCTGCAGCTTCGCGCCAAGCAAAAGGCGCGCCGCACGTATGGCCTGCTCGAGAAGCAGTTCCGCAACTACTTCGACCGGGCGGTGCAGGAGGGCGGCGTCACCGGCCTCAACCTGCTGCGCCACCTGGAGCTTCGCCTCGACAACGTGGTCTACCGGCTCGGGCTGGCCGCCTCGCGCAGGCAGGCCCGGCAGCTGGTCAGCCACAGGCACTTCGCGGTGAACGGCGGGACCGTGAACATCCCCTCGTACCAGATCAAGTCGGGGGACGAGGTCAAGGTCCGCCATGGTGACAGCATCGTCATCGCCTCCGCGCTGGAGGGGTCCCGGGTCCGCACCGTTCCTTCCTGGTTGTCGTTCAACGAGCAGGATAAGTCGGGCAAGGTGCTCGCCCTGCCGGAGCGAGACGAGATGGAGATGGGTGTGGAGGAGCACCTGATCGTCGAGTTCTACTCCCGATGATGAGGGAGATCCCCAGGAGGTCGAGTTTCTTTGGCGATTGACACCAGGCTGGCCGTGACTCCCCAGGTCCGCAAGATCGAGGGGGACGACCGGTACGGCAAGTTCGAGATCGAGCCCCTCGAGCCAGGGTTCGGCACGACGCTCGGCAACACGCTGCGGCGGGTGCTGCTCAGCTCGCTCTGGGGCGCTGCGGTCACGTCGATCCAGATCGAGGGCGTCGCCCACGAGTTCACCTCGGTGGCGCACGTCAAGGAGGATGTGACGGAGGTCATCCTCAACCTCAAGCAGCTCTGCCTGAAGAGCTTCACCGAGGACCCCGTCACGCTGATGCTCGACGTCAAGGGCCCGACGGAGGTTCACGCCTCCGAGATCCAGTCGCCCTCGGACGTCGAGGTCGTCAACCCCGAGCTCTACATCTGCACGCTGGCCGACCGCGGCCACCTGCGCATGGAGCTCACCGTCGAGCGCGGCAAGGGCTACGTCCCCGCGGACCGCAACAAGCGCGAGGGGCAGCCGATCGGCGTGATTCCGATCGACGCCATCTTCTCACCGGTCGTGAAGGCGAACTTCCTGGTCGAGAAGACCCGCGTGGGTCAGGCGACCGACTACGACCGGCTCAACCTCGAGGTGTGGACCGACGGCACGATGACGGCCGAGGAGGCCGTCAGCAACGCCGCGGCCCTGTTCACCCAGCACCTCGAGCTGTTCGTGCGGTTCGGGGACAACATCCAGGCCGACCAGGCCGCGACGCGCGGGACGCCGACCACCGGCAATCGGCTCGACCAGATCGCGATCGAGGAGCTCGACCTGTCCGTGCGGGCCTTCAACTGCCTGAAGGCGAACGACATCACGACGGTCGGCCAGCTGCTCACCAAGAAAGAGGATGAGCTGCTCAGCCTCCGGAACTTCGGCCGGAAGTCGCTCGACGAGATCAAGGAGAAGCTGGTCGAGAAGGGCTTCGTCGAGCCCGACCAGATGGACGCGGTGTTCCGATAGGCGAACGATGAGGCACCTGAAGAGCGGCCGCCACTTCAGCCGCAACACGAACGAACGGAAGGCGCTCATGCGTGGCCTGTGTCAGGACCTCCTGGCACATGGCCGCATCACCACGACCGAGGCCAGGGCCAAGGAGCTGCGGCGCTGGGTGGAGCGTCTGATCACCGAGGCCAAGGGCGACGACCTCGCGGCGCGGCGCCGGGTGGCGCGCGAGATCTCCATGGACGAGGTGGCGGACAAGCTGTTCAGCAACCTCATGCCCCGGCTGCGTGAGCGGCCCGGCGGCTACACGCGGATCATCCGGAAGGGCCACCGGCTGGGTGACGCCGCGCCGATGGTCGTCATCGAGCTGGTGGATTAGGCAGGTGGTGGGGACGTACGTGAGCAAGTTCAAGACATGGACCGCCCGCAAGGAGGATCTCCACGGCGACTGGTACGTGGTCGATGCCACCGGGATATCGCTGGGCCGGCTGGCCAGCAACGTGGCGAAGATACTGAAGGGCAAGCACAAGCCGACCTACACGCCACACCTGAACACGGGCGACCACGTCATCGTGATCAACGTCTCCCGCGTCCTGGTGACCGGCTCGAAGCTGGACGGCAAGGTGTACACCCGCTACACCGGCTACCCGAGCGGCCTCCGCACGCGGACGCTCCGGCAGCAGCAGGAGCTGGACCCCACGTTCCCGCTGCACAACGCCGTGCGCGGGATGCTCCAGCGGAACACGCTGGGAGGGCAGATGCTGAAGCGGCTGCGGATCTACGCGGGCCCGGAGCACGAGCACGCAGCGCAGTCTCCCCGGCGCATCACCTTCAACCAGAAGGGGGACATGCAGCTTGTCTGATCAGCAGCTCGCCCGAGCAGTGGGTCGCCGCAAGACGGCGATCGCACGGATCCGCCTGCAGGCCGGCGATGGCCGCGTCCTGATCAATCAGAAGAGCCCGATGCAGTACCTCGGACAGCGCCGCCTGGAGCAGGTCGTGCTGCAGCCGCTGCGGTTGACGGACACGCTGCGCCGGTTCGACGTCAGCGTCAAGGTGGAGGGGGGCGGCGTGGCCGGCCAGGCCGGCGCCATCGCCCACGGCATCTCCCGGGCTCTGCTCGAGACCGACGAGGAGCTCCGCCCGACGCTCAAGAAGGCCGGCCTCCTGACGCGCGACGCGCGCATGAAGGAGCGCAAGAAGTACGGTCTCAAGCGAGCCCGCAAGGCGCCGCAGTACACGAAGCGGTAGAGGGGCAGGGGGGGCATGCCCCCCCTTCCGGAACCTTCCAGCCACCCTTGGGATCTGACCTTTGAGGTGTCGCTGAGGGTTCGGGTGGGTAGATCCACGAGATGAGATCGATGGTTCGCCGACTCGCCGCCGCGCCGGTCCTCAGCGTATGGGACGTCTTCCTGCCCATCCACGGTGCGTGGTGGGCGCTGTTCGGCGTGCCGCTGCTCGCGGTGCTGCACGGGACGATGGGCTTCACTGCGGCGTTCCCGATCACGCTCGCCATCGGCCCGTTCGGCCTGGCCGTGATCGCTGCCACGGTCCTGGTCCGCCTGGTGCTGCTCCCGCTGGCCGCATACCAGGTCCGGGTCGGCCTTCGCGCTCGCCGGGAGGCCGCCGAGCTGCAGGTGCGCCTGGCGCCCGCCGTGGCGCGGCTGCGCCGGAGGTACCGCGGGCGCCCGCTCGAGCTCCAGCAGGCGCTGCTCGAGCTGCAGCGCCGGGAGGGCGCTGATCCGCTGATCCGCATGGCTGCTGGTGTGCGGAGCGGTCTGCTCCCCGCCCTGGTCCAGGCGCCCCTGCTGATCGCCCTCTACTGGGTCATCCTCGCCATCGCCCACTCCGCGCCCGACCTCCACTTCCTCTGGGTTGCCAACCTCGCCGTCCCCGATCCCGTCCTGCTGCCCGTGCTCGCCGGCCTGGCGACGTACCTGCTGATCCGGGTCACGAGCGGT
>DASYBH010000268.1:0-19069 GCA_036500885.1 Candidatus Dormiibacterota bacterium | reverse complement strand
CACGCGAACGCGCGGACGCTGGCCGAGGGCCTGGCCGAGCTGCCCGGCGTGCGGATCGACCTGTCGCGCGTGCAGACCAACATCGTCCGCTTCGACCTCACGGGCATGAGCGCTCAGGAATTCGTCTCAGCCTGCCGAGCGCGCGGCGTGCTCGGCGGGGGCGGGGGCAGCAGCATCCGCTTCGTGACGCATTTCGGCATCGAGGCGGCGGACGTCCAGCGAGCGCTCGCGGTCTGCTCGGACGTGCTGTCGGCCTAGGAGGGCGGCCGGCCCACTCCGTGGGTCGTGGTTGCTGCCGCGACCTGGCGGCGGAGGCGGTCCCAGCCCTCGCGGCTGCATGCGACCAGCACCTCGTGGCCGGCGCGCAGCCGTGGCGGGGAATGCGGGCGCCATCGCTCGCCGGACTCGTCGCGGACCGCGACCACTCGCAGGTCGCCGGCCGCCTCGATCACCTCGAGCGTCATGCCCTCCGCCTCGGAGCCGGGCTCCACGCCCGCCTCGGCCAGCAGCCAGAGCCGCCGTCTCCGCTCGATCGTGCTCAGCACGCCCTCGCCCAGCGCCGCAGCCACGAAGGCCGGCGTCGCCAGCTGGGACACCGACTGGCACGAGGTGATGTGCAGCTGCTGCTGCGCCCGCTCCGCCAGCTCCTGGTCGTAGAGGCGCGCGATCACCCGGGCGCCCGGGTTCAGCTCGCGTGCGACCAGCGCCGCCTCCAGGTTGGCCATGTCGTCGCTCGTGGCGGCCACCACGGCGCGGGCATGGTCGACCGACAGGGCCTGCAGGCTGTCGAGGAAGTGCGCGTCCGCGATCAGGACGGGCACGCCGCGCCGCCGCGCGATCGCGACGAAGCGGCCGTTGGCCCGGGAGTCGGCGGCGGCGACCTCGACCCCCGTCTCCAGCAGGTGCGACACCGTGCGGAAGCCGAGATTGCCCAGGCCGAGCACCACCACGTGGTCGCGCATGTGTCCGCGCGGCACGCCCAGCGCCTCGACCAGCCGGGCGCCGATGACCACGTCGGCGACCAGGCCGAATGTCATCGCCAGGGCCAGCGCCCCCGCGAACATGAAGGCGACCGCGTAGAGCTTCACCCACACGTCCGCCCCCGAGAGGTTCGTGTTGCCGTAGGCGGTGGTGATCGTGAAGACGAGCGCGTCGACCCAGCTGACGAGGGTGTTCTGCCCAGACCCGGGATACAGGCCCCGCGCGTTGTGGAAGACCGCGACCGACAGGCCCAGCAGGAGGACCAGGCCCGTGCCCAGGACCGAGAGGCGGGGGTCGAGCAGGCCCAGGACCAGGCGCCGGTACGTCCGCAGGCGCCGGGACGACACGCTCCTCGGGGGGGCGTCCGGCGGCTCCAGGATGTGCAGGTACTCACCCTCGCCCAGGTCCAGCGGCTCGTGCTGCGGCTGCTGCTCGGCGGTGGCCAGGCTGAGCGTCGCCCGCAGACGTGCCGCGGCCGTGCCGATGCCCGCGCTCGCGGCGCCGCCATCGGAGGCGCCGATGCCCGCCGCCGAATCGATCACCAGGTGCCGGCCCCAGGCACGGCGTGCCGGCACCGTGTCCAGGCCCAGCGCCGCCGCGGCGAAGTAGGGGGCGGCCTCCGCCGACGACGACACCACCCGGCTGTTCGCCAGCAGGCGCGTGGCGCGGTCGGCCAGCTCGGCGTTGAACATGCGCAGCACGATCCGGATGCTCGGGTTCACGTCGCGGATCGCGAGCGCCGCCTGCACATTGCGCAGGTCGGCGTCCTCGGTCAGGACCAGGCATCGGGCCGACGGGATGTCCAGGGTGTGCATGTGCGGCACGTCGGCCGTCCTCCCCTCGAGGACCCGCGCGCCAGCGCGTCGGGCCTCGCCGAGCAGCGCCGGGTCGGGCGACTCGGCCACGATCGTGACCTGCTCACCCAGCTGGGCCAGCGCTCTGGCGACGCGGAGGCTGATGCGCTCCAGCCCGCAGATGACCGTGTGACCTCCGACAGCCACCGTTCCTCCCTCGATCTCACTCAGACCCCGGTCAGTGATGCAGAGTCACAGTGTAGCCAGTGCGCGAATGCGCTCCCAGCGCTCTCGCGTTGCGGCGATCAGCACCTCGTGGTGCGCCTCCAGACGGCCGGCGTGCTCCGGTCGCCAGCGCTCGACGCCTGTCGCGCGCACGGCCAGGATGTGCAGGTCGCCGGCCGCCTCCAGCGACGCGGTGCTCATCCCGTCCGCGCGGGAGCCGGGCTCCACCCGCAGCTCGGCGAGCAGCCAGTGCCGGGAGTCGTGCTCGACGATGCTCAGCACGCCCTCGCCCAGTGCCGCGGCCACGAACGTGGGCATGGCCAGCCCGGATACCGAATGGCACGCGTCGATCCCCAGCTGCCGCTGGGCGCGCTCGGCAAGCTCCGGGTCCCAGAGTCGGGCCACGATGCGGGCGTCCGGGTTGAGCTCCTGGGCGATCAGCGACGCCTCCAGGTTGGCCAGGTCGTCGTCGGTCGCCGCCACGATGGCGCGGGCGCCCTCGACCGAGAGCGCGCGGAGGCTGTCGCGGTAGCGCCCGTCCGTCACCAGCACCGGCACGCCCTGTCTCCTGACGACGCCGACGAAGCGGTTGCGCTCGGACCGCTCGGCCGCGGCGACCTCCACGCCGGCCTCCAGCAGGTGCTGGACGATCCGGTAGCCCGCGTTGCCCAGTCCGACGACGACCACGTGGTCGCGCATCCCGGCCCTCGGCACGCCGAGCGCCTCGAGGATGCGCGCGCCGATCACGGCGTCCGCCGCCAGGGCGTAGAGCAGGGCCAGGCTGATCGCCGAGGTGATCATGAACGCGCTGCCGTAGATCTTCACCCAGCCCGCCGCGCCGCTCAGGTTGATGTCGCCGTAGCCGGTCGTCGAGGCCGTCGTCATCGTGAAGTAGACGGCGTCCACCCAGCTCAGGTGCAGGGCGTTGTGGAAGACGGTGACCGCGACCGCGATCAGCACGCCGATGGCCGCCGCGGTGATCGCCAGGCGGATGTCCAGGAATGCCCGCGCGGCCCGGCGGAGCTCGGCCAGCCGCCGGCTGCGCCGCCGTCGGGGCAGGCGCGGCGGCTCGATCGGGGTCAGGAAGCGGCCGTCGCCCAGGTCGACGAGATGGGCGTCGGTGCGGCCGGGGTGGGTGGCCAGGTGGCGGCCCCAGACGTGGCGCGTCGGCACCGTGGCGAGGCCCAGCGCGTCGGCGGCGAAGTAGGCGGCGGCCTCGCGAGACGCCGACAGGACCCGGCTGTTGGGCAGCAGCCGGCTGGCGCGCTCCGCGAGCTCGACGCTGAACATCTGCATCACGATGCGGAGCCGCGGGTTGACCTCACGTGCCGCCAGGGCGGCATGGAGGTTGACGAGGTCGGCGCTCTCGGTCAGGACCAGGCAGCGGACGGCCCGGAGGTCGACCGCGTCGAGCTGGGCCACGTCGGCGGAGCTGCCCTCGACCACCCGGGCGCCGGCCTTCCTCGCGTGGCGCAGCAGTCCCTCCTGGGGTGCCTCGGCGACGACGACCACCTCATCGCCGAGCGCGACCAGCGCTCGCACGATGCGCAGTCCGAGCCGATCCAGACCACAGACCACCGTCGTACCGGCCACGGCGCCAGGATATCCTCCGCCGCCTCGGCCAGCGGGCGTTCTAGACTCGCGGGGAGTGGTCGATCCCGGCCTGTGCGCCTCGTGCCGGCACGCTCGCTCCGTTCCGGGCGCGAACAGCAGCTTCTGGCTGTGCGAGCGGTCGCGGTCCGACCCCCGCTACCCCCGGTATCCGCGTCTGCCGGTGCTCACCTGTCGCGGCCACGAGCCGCCGGACGTCAACCGGCCGCGGTCTGCGACGCCAGCCCGTCCAGGTTGACCACGATCGCCTCCTGCGTCGTCCGGGCGATCACGACGACGGCCTCCTCGTCGGAGTCCTCGTTGGACTCCACGTGCGGCACGTACGGGGGCACGAAGACGAAGTCGCCGGGCTGGGTGCGGATGCGCACCTCGCGACCGTCCTCGACGTAGACGAATGCCGGCGTGCCCGACACGACGTAGATGCCGGTCTCCGAGTGCCCGTGGTGGTGGGGGCCGGAGGTCGCGCGCGGCGCGACGTGCGTGCGGCCCATCCACAGCGCTCCGGCGCCGACGGCGTCGCCGGTGATGGCCGCGTAGCGCGTCATGCCGGACGTCTGTGCGGTGCCGCCGGTGCAGGAGCCGGCAGGAACGTGGTGGAGCCGGTCCGTTGCCACGAAGCTGATCCTACTGGAGACGGGGATCGAGCGCGTCGCGGAGGCCGTCGCCCACCAGGTTGAACGCCAGCACGGCGCCGAAGATGGCCAGGCCGGGGAAGGTGGCCAGGTTGGCGTCCGAGAAGATGTAGCCGCGCGACTGGCCGAGCATGGTGCCCCATTCGGGGGTCGGCGACTGTACGCCCAGGCCGAGGAAGCCCAGGCCGGCCGCGATCAGGATCGCCGCGCCGAGCTGCAGGCTGGCCTGCACGATGACCGGCGCCAGCGAGTTGGGGACCACGTGCCGGAGCAGGATGACCAGCGATGGCACGCCCAGGGCACGTCCGGCCTCGACGTAGGGCAGCTCGCGCACGCTCAGCGCGGAGGCTCGGACCAGGCGTACGAAGACCGGGATGGACGTGATGCCGACCGAGATGATCACGTTCTGGAGGCCGACGCCCAGGGTGGCGACCAGCGCCAGCGCGAGCAGGATGTTGGGGAAGGCCAGGAGGATGTCGGTCACCCGCTGTCCGAGCAGGTCGACCCAGCCCCCGAAGTACCCGGAGATGGCGCCGACCGGGACTCCGATGCCCACGCCGATGGCGACAGCGGCGAAGCCCAGGACCAGCGTGTAGCGGGCGCCGAACAGCAGCCGCACCAGCTCGTCGCGGCCGAGGTCGTCGGTCCCCAATGGGTGGGCCGGGGAGATGGGGAGGTAGGCGTCGGCCAGGTTCTGGTGGATCGGGTCGTAGCGGAACACCAGCGGCCCCAGGAAGCTGGCCAGCACGTAGACGGCGAGGATGCCGAAGCCCACCATGGCGCTCGGGTGGGTGCGCAGGCGAGCCCAGACCCGGCTCCGTGGCTGGCTCGCCAGGGCCACCTCCGCGGCGATCTCGGGAGGGTCAGCTGTAGCGGATACGGGGATCGACATAGGCGTAGACCAGGTCCGTGAGCAGATTGATGGCGATGAACGCCAGCGAGAGCAGCAGCACGACGCCCTGCACCACCGGGTAGTCACGTGAGCTGATGGAGTCCACGAGCAGCCGGCCGACGCCCGGCCAGGCGAAGACCGACTCCGTCAGCACCGCGCCCCCGAGCAGCGCCCCGAACTGCAGCCCGATCGTGGTCACGATCGGGAGCAGCGCGTTGCGCAGTGCGTGCCGGACCAGCACCGCGGAGCGTCCGGCGCCCTTGGCCCTCGCCGTGCGCACGTAGTCCTGGCCCAGCACCTCCAGCATCGCCGAGCGGGTCTGCCGGGCGACCAGGCCCATGGAGAAGAGGGCCAGGGTGATGGCGGGCAGGACCAGCGAGAGCGCGCCCGCGTCGGCGCCCGCGGCCGGCAGCACCCGCAGGTGCACCGCGAACACGACGATCAGCATCAGACCCAGCCAGTAGGTGGGCATCGAGACGCCGAAGACGGCCCCTCCGGAGATTCCGAGGTCGGCGCCCGTGTTGCGTCGCGTCGCGGCCACCACGCCCGCGAGGACGCCGATGGCGATGGCCAGGACCAGGCTGGTGACGGCCAGCACCGCGGTGAAGGGGGCCCTCGTGAAGATCTCCTGCACCACGGGGGCGCCCGTGCGGGTGGAGATGCCCAGGTCGCCTCTGAGCAGACGACCGAGGAAGCCGAGGTACTGCTGCCAGACCGGCTGGTCGAGGCCGAGCTGGTGGCGGATGTTGACGATGGTCTCCGGCGTGGCCGTCGGTCCGGCGATGGTGATCGCCGGGTCGCCTGGCAGCAGTCTGAGCAGCGAGAAGATGACGGTCGCGACCCCGAGCAGCGTCGGGATCGCGACCAGCAGGCGACGAACGATGTACGTCAGCAAGAGGCAACGGGGGTCAGGCCCCCCCTTCCACAACCCCCCCTCCGCCTGGGGACGTTCGGGCCGCCTCCGGCCCGGCCCCTCGGGTCCGCACGCGGGGTCGTCGATCTCGGGAAGACCAGCTCACACACGCGGGCAGAGCCCTTGTTCACGGCACCTTCGGAGGACTTGCCTCATGGTGATCCCTGAGTCGCTAGGCGGGCGATGCCCAGGTGGTCACGAACTTCTCGTTGGGGAGACCGGTCACCGCGGTGACCTTGGCGGTGGTCGCGATCGGGTACTTCTGGTTGTAGAGGAAGATCCACGGAGCTTCGTTCCAGACCGTCTTGGCGGCGGTGCAGTAGTCCTTCTGCCGCTGCGCCGGGTCGGCGCTGGAGTTGCCCTGCTCGATCAGCGTGTCCACCTGCGCGTTCTTGTAGTAGGCGGAGGCGAGGCCGCCGGGCGGGATCCGCGGGGAGTAGAACTGCTCGAACTGCTGCTGCGCGTCCAGGTAAGCGGGCGCCCAGCCCAGCAGGTGCAGGTCGATCTTCGACTGCGACGGCGGCACGTTGGCATAGGTCGCGACATACGTCGGCCAGTCGGCGCTGGCGGGACCGTCGACCTTCAGGCCAGCGTCGCGCAGGTACCCGGCCACCGCCTCGGCGACCTTGATGTCCTGCGTGTACCGGCCGGTCGGCGAGGCCATCCTGACGCTCATGCCGGAGGCCCCGGCGGCCTGCAGCATCGACTTGGCCTTGTTCGGGTCGTAGTTGTACGAGCCGGTGGAGCAGTAGCCGAACAGGCTCTTGGCCATGGGCGAGTCCAGCGGCACCGCGGTGTTGAACATGACGGTCTTGATGATCGCGTTCTTGTCGATCGCGTAGTTCAGCGCCTGACGGACCTCGGGCTTCTGCAGCAGCGGCTGGTCCTGGTCCTGCGTGTTGATCACCATCTGGATGGTCCGGTCGCTCGGGCCGATGATGACCCTCACGCTGGAGTCGGCCTGCAGCGCCGGGATGTCGGTCGTGGGCGGCTGGGCGACGACGTCGGCGCCGCCGGACTTGAGCAGCGCCTCGCGGCTGGCGGCCTCGGGCACCACCTTGTAGGTCTGGGTGCTGTAGTTGGCCTTGGTGCCCCAGTAGTCCTTGTTGATGTCCATCGTGATGTGGTCGCCGGCCACGCGGTCCTTGAACTTGTACGGCCCGGTGCCCACCGGCTGGGCGATCACCTCGGGCTTGTTGGGCGCCTGGTTGACCGAGGCCGGCGAGATGATCGCCGCGGCGGTCTGGGTCAGCGCGGACGCGAACGGCGCGAACTGGGTCTTGACGAAGAACTTGACGTGGCTGTCGTCCACCACGTCGATGTGGTCGATGCCCGTCTTGCCGCCGAGGATGCCCGGCTGGGCCCTGAACGTGCTCGGGTTCAGCAGCCGGTCGATGCTGAACTTGGCCGCCTGGGCGTTGAACGGCGTGCCGTCCGAGAACTTCACGCCCTGGCGCAGGGTGAAGGTCCAGCTCATGCCGTCGCTCGCCTGATCCCACCTGGTCGCCAGCAGGGGCTTGAGCGCGCCCTTCTCGTCGATCGTGACAAGCGTCTCCGCCATCATGTCGACGATCTGCGAGGCGGTCGTGGTGGTCTGCGCGGCCGGGTCCAGTGTGTCAGGGTCGATGCCGATGGCGACCTTCAGGGTGTCGCCGTGCTTCGGGCCCGACCCCTGCTGCTGCCCGCCCGAGGTCCCGCACGCTGCGAGGGCCACTCCGGCCAGCATCAGCAGCGTGATGACACGTTCACGTAATCGCATACCGCTCCCTCACTCAAATGCCGCTACGGGGGGTGAGAAGCGAGTATAGACGGAGCCTGCCGCGCCTTCTACGCCGGAACCATTTTGTGCAGGCGGTCCACGATCGCCTCCAACACTGCGGCGCCCATCTCCGCCGACGCACCAACCGGATCGCCGATGATGCCATTCGTTGTGATCGCACGTATGCCCCTGGACAGTACGTCATCCAGAGTTGACTCACCGGTGAATCCCGGCACCGCGCGCTCCATGTGCACGAGCTCCGGATGCAGGAGCAGCATCATCGAGGTCTCCATCACCTCCGCGTGAGGCCCGGCGGTGTCGGTGCGGCCGAAGCGGCGGATCGCTTCGAAGCCGGCGTCGAACATGCTGATGTCGCTCAACACGACGGCGTCGGGAGCCGGCCGCTCCCGCGCCCAGCGGGCGAGCACCGGGTAGTTGCCGCCATGGCTGGACATGACCACGAACCGCTCGAACCCATGCCGGCGCAGCGACGCCAGGTAGGAGTCGAGGAGGTCCATCAGCAGCCCCTCGGAGATGGTCAGGCTGCCCGCGAAGTCCATGTGGTGCTCGGAGCACGCCGGCCGGATGATCGGCGCCACCAGCGCGTCGCCCAGCCGTCGGGCCAGACCCTCGGCGTACCCGGCCCCCAGGAGCGCGTCGGTGGCCTCCGGCAGGTGCGGCCCGTGCTGCTCGGTCGAGGCGGCGCACACGATGGCGCGACGCATGCCGCGCGCCAGGGCCGCCTCGACCTCCGGCCAGCTCAGTCGTTCGATGAATACGTCCACGCCACAAGAGGCTATCCGACTCAGGTCGCCGGGACGATGGCCTCCGCCGGCCCCGGCAGGGCGACCTCGCCGGCCGTCGCCAGGGTGCGCGGGTCCAGCCGTACGAGCCTGCTGCCGCCGCTCACCGCGTACAGCGCGCCGCCGTCGGGCGCCAGCGCCAGCGCCGTGACCGGCCTGCCGGACAGTCCACGGACAGCCACCTTCAGCGTGCCGGTGTCTATCGCGAGCACGCCCGCGTCGGTGCCCAGGTACACCGTTCGACTGTCGGGCGCGACCGCGAGCGCCGGCTGCGCGGCGTGTCCCATCCCGGCGCCCGCCTGCCGCTGGCGTGTCTGCGGCGGCCCCTCGGCGAACGCGTCGAGCTCGACCACGCGCCGGTCGGACGGGTTGACCGCGTACATGTGCCGGCCGTCCGGGGCGGCCACGAAGCCCCAGCCCTCGGCCGGACCGGGCAGGTCGACGCAGAAGGCGAACTGCGTGACGTGGGCGACCGGCAGCCCGTGGATGAACGCCTGGCCCCTTGCGCTGCGCTGGTAGAGCGTGAGCTGCATGGTCCGGGCGCCGTTGGTGAAGCTGGTCAGCGCCTGCCCGGACATCGGCTGTCCGACCTCCGACTTGTCGGCGATGACGTCGGGCGCCAGCGCGCGCCGGCGCAGGTCGTACAGCCGCACCTGGTAGTGACCCGCGCCCAGCTGCTCCAGCAGGTAGAGCCGTTCGCCGTCGGAGCTGATGCCGTCGAACGTGAAGCTCCCGTCGAGTCGCACGTCGGCCGGCGGCGAGCTCCACCCGGCGTCCCGCACCTGGAACCGGTCGCCGCCGCCGGCGCGACCGAGGACCAGCCAGCGACCATCCGGCGACGTCCGCACGACCTCGGCCCAGTCGGGTGAGGGATGCGCGGCCACGAGCCGGCCGTTGCGCGGGTCGAACGTCTCCAGCGTGCCGGCGGAGAGCCGGTACAGCCCCCGCCAGTCCGGCGCCGGAGTGCCGTTCGGCAGCGTCCGCGTGACCTGCCCGGACGCCGAGTCCACGACCCAGATCACCCGGGAGTCGCCGGCGGTGACGTACACCTGCCCGGCGGCCACGTGCGCGGGAAGCGCCGGTGGGCGGGAGACCGGCTGGCCGGCGCAGGCCGTACCCGCCAGGGCCAGCGCGAGCGCGAGGAACCATCTCATCTGCATACCTCCTGCCGCCGATACACCGGACGTCAGGCCACGGTTCCCGCCACCCGCCGCGCGCCGCCCTTGTCGAGGCCGGACTCGATCCGCACGACCAGCCCCGCCTGGTTCCAGATCAGCACGTCGCCGGCCAGCCGGAAGGTGTCGGAGCGGTCGCCCCCGGCGCTGTCGTAGAAGAAGAACGCGTGCGGTGCGCCGCTGATCCAGAAGCCCTGGCCGCCGTTGACCGTGACCGGCTCGACGGCGCTGCCGCCGGGCGCCAGCTTGGCGAACGAGCTCCGGCCGATGGTCGCCCTGGCCTCCATGACGACCGCGCCCACCTGCGGGTCGCCGCTCGACGGCAGGCCGGCCCGCGGCCGGTAGAGGAGCGTGAGGACGCCGGGCGCCGGGCGGTACCAGACCTCGTCCGGCTGGCCCAGCGCCGCCGGCACGAGCGCCCGGAAGCCGGCGGCGCGCTCGGCCTCGGCCAGCGACGGCTGGCGCTGGCCGAGGTCCAGGCCCATGCCGGCCCCGCCCGCCGGCGGCGACGGCGACGGCGAGGGCAGCGCCGGCACCTGCTGGATGACGGCTCCGCGCAGCTCGATCGAGGCGGCGGCCGCCGCTCCGCCTAGCAGCGCGAGCGCGAGCGCGGCCGCGATCAGGACGAGCCGCAGCCGGCGCCGTCGTGCCCGCCGTATGCCGGCCTGGACCCCTGGGCGGAGGTCGGGCGCCGGCGGCCACTCCAGCGCCTCGCCGAGCTCGGCGAGCCGCCGCTCGAGCCGTTCGTGCTCAGCCATGCCGCGGCGCCTCCATCAGCTCGCGCAGCCGGTCGAGCGCCCGCGCCTGCCGCGACTTGACGGTGCCCTCCGGGATCGCCAGCGAGCCGGCCGTCTCCTCGACGGACAGCTGCAGCAGGTAGCGGCAGGCCACGACCTGGCGCTGCTCGTCGGGCAGCTGGTCGAGCGCCCAGAGGAGCGCACGGCGGTCCTCGGAGGCCTCGGCCGCGCCCTCCGGCGACGGGACGAAGGCGCCAGCGTCCATGTGCTCCGCGGCCCGCAGCTCCAGCGCCGCCCGGCGGCCGGCGGAGCGCCGCCGGTTGCGGGCCTCGTTGCCGACGATCCGGAGCAGCCAGGGCCGGAAGGGAGCGCCGGCGCGGAATCGGGACAGCGCACGATGCGCCTTGACGAAGGCGTCCTGCGCCACCTCCTCGGCGTCGGCCGCCGATCCGGTCACCAGGTAGGCGGTCCGGAAGGCCGTCTCCGTGTACCGCCGCACGAGCTCGTCGTAGGCGGCCGCGTGCCCGCGGCGTGCGCGTTCAACCAGTTCGTCGTCGGTCGTCCCGGGCGGGTCGCCCACCACAGCTCTTGACTCGTATCCACTACACCGCGGCAGCCCGCGAGGTTCCGGCACGGACCGAATCCTCCGTTTCGGCTACGGTGACCGTGTGGAGCGGGCGCTCACACCACTCGAGGAGAGGGCGGCGACCCTGGAGCGGCTGAGGTCGGAGACCTTCGACCTGCTGGTGATCGGCGCCGGCATCGTGGGGGCGCGCATCGCCTACGAGGCGGCGAGCGCCGGGGCGTCCGTGGCCCTCCTCGACGCCGGCGACTTCGGCGGTGCGACCTCGAGCGCATCGTCCAAGCTGATCCACGGCGGCCTGCGCTACCTGCAGATGGGACACGTCCGGCTGATCCACGAGTCCCACGTCGAGCGCCGGCTGCTGCTGGACCGCGTCGCGCCGCACCTCGTCCGGCCCCTGATCTTCCTGCTGCCGGTCTATCGGGGAGGTCCCCATCGCGCGGCCCCGATCGCCGCCGGCCTGTTCGCGTACTCGCTGCTCTCGGGCTTCCGCCACAGCCGCGCCCGGATGGTGGGGCCGGACGCGGCGCGGGAGCTGGTGCCGTCGCTGAGGACCGAGGGCCTTCGCGGCGTGGGGCTGTACGAGGACGCCCAGACGCACGACAGCAGGCTGACGCTCGCCACCGTCGCCGGCGCCGCCCGCGCCGGCGCCGCGGTCCTCAACCACCGCCCGGTCACCGCCCTGGAGCAGGCGGGAGGCAGCATCGTCGCCGCGCGGGCGGACGACCTCCTCGTCCGCTGCCGGTCGGTCGTCAACGCCGCCGGGCCCTGGGTGGACGAGGTGCGCCGGCTGGAGGACCCCGCGGCCCAGCCCATCGCGCGGCTCAGCAAGGGGGTGCACGTCGTCGTGCAGCCGGACCAGCCGTGGGGTGCGGCGCTGACGGTGCCCATGGAACGCGGGCGCGTGGCGTTCGCCGTCCCGTGGGAGGGCATGCTGCTGCTGGGCACCACCGACACGGAGTACGAGGGTGACCCGGCCGGCGTCGCGGCCGAGCCGGCGGACGTGGAGACGGTGCTGCGCGAGGCCGCGGTGGGCCTGCCCGCGGAGCTCCTCGCGCGAGACCGCATCCGGTACACGTTCGCCGGCCTGCGGGTGCTGCCGCGCGTGACGGGCGACACGGCCGCCGCCCCCCGCGAAGTGGTCGTCAGGGTGGGGCCCGCGGGCATGGTGTCGGTGGCGGGGGGCAAGCTGACGACGCACCGGCGGATCGCGACCGGCGTCCTGCGGCGCCTGCCGGAGTTCCGGCGAGTGCGCCCGAGCTGGGACCCGCTGCCGGGCGCCGGCCAGCCGCCACCCCGGCCGCCGGAGGTGGAGCCCGCCGTGTGGCGGCATCTCACGCACCTCTACGGCACCGATGCCGCGCAGGTCGCGGCCGCCGGCCTCGAGCGCGCCGACCCGGGCGGCCCGGACGTGTGGGGCGAGGTCCACCACGCCATCGACAGGGAGTGGGCCTGTACGGTCGAGGACGTGGTACGCCGCCGGACGACCCTGGCAATCCGAGGCCTGGCCAGCCCCGCCGTTCGCGAGGCGGTCGCCGCAACGCTCGCCGCCCGCGGCGTGTTCCAGTCTGTGGATGGGCGCTGAGCGCGACGCGGAGCTGACGGCGGCGCTGGCCGGCGACCTGGCCAGTGGCTTCGAGGCGATCGTCCATGCCTACCAGCACCCGCTCTACGCCTTTGCGCTGGCGATGTCGGGCGAGCCGGCGGACGCGGAGGAGGTCGCGCAGGACACGTTCGTCCGCGCGCACACCGCGCTCCGCCGCTACCCGCCCGACCGGATCCGCGAGCTCAAGCTGAACGCCTGGCTGCACCAGATCGCCCTCAACGTCGTGCGCAACCGGGTCCGCCGGCGCTCGCTGCGACTGGTGCCCATGGAGTCCGACATGCCCGTCGCCGACGCGTCGCCTGGGCCCGAGGCCAGGGCGCTGAGCCGCGCGGCGCTGCGCGAGCTGGCCAACCTCGTCAGCGGGCTGCCGGAGCAGCAGCGATCCGCGGTGGTCCTGCGCTGCGTCCAGGGGATGACGTACTCCGAGGCGGCGACCCAGCTCGGTCAGCCGGAGGGGACGGTCAAGTCGAACGTCCACCGCGGCCTGCAGGCGCTGCGGCGCCGGGCCGGCTCGCTGAGCGAGGTGAGCTGACATGGACCTGCTGGAGAAGGACCTCAGGGATCTCGGCCGGGTGCGGGCGCCGGAGGGCTTCGCCAACCGGGTGCTGACGGCCGTGGGCATCGTTCCCGGCGGCATGGACGCGTACGCGAGCCTGGACACGCCGGTCGGCATGCTGCACGTGGCCTGGAGCGCCGACGGGATCTCCGCCCTGCGCCTGACCCGCTCCGGCGAGGACTTCGAGCGCTGGTTCGGCGCGCGCCTCGGGCGGCGGGTGGTGCGGGCGCCGGCCCTCCCGGAGCGGCTTGCGGCACAGGTCGAGGAGGCGATCGCCGGCAGGTCCCGGCGCCTCCGTTTCGACCTCGGCCGGCTGAGCCCGTTCGAGCAGGAGGTGCTGCGGAAGACGCTGGAGATCCCGCGCGGCGAGGTGCGCCCGTACGCGTGGGTGGCGCGGGAGATCGGGCGTCCGCGAGCGGTGCGGGCCGTCGGGACCGCGCTGGGGCACAACCCGATCCCGGTGCTCATCCCGTGCCACCGCGTCGTGCGCTCGGACGGGGCGCTGGGCGAGTACAGCATGGGTGGCCCGAGGGTGAAGCGGGAGATCCTGAGCCGCGAGGGCGTCGACGCGAGCTGGCTGGAGGAGCTGGCGGCGCGGGGCACGCGGTTCGTCGGCAGCCGCACGACGCACGTGTTCTGCCTGCCGACGTGCCGGCACGCCCGCCGCATCCAGGTCGCCAACCGCGTTCCCCTGCGCGACGAGACGCAGGCGCGGGAGGCCGGCTTCCGGCCCTGCACCCGCTGCCGGCCGGCGCTCGTCTCCTGACGCTGGGAGCCTCGGCCGGCAGGCTCCTCGGGGGCCGCTCCCCGCGCGCACGCCCCCGGCCGTACGACGGCGTTAGAGTGTTCGGCGCAAGGTATGCCCGAACAACTCACACCCAGGCGTGGCCGGCTGCCGGGCGACGTCCGGGTGGTGATCACGCGCCGGCGCGTGAGGCTGCCTCGCATGCTGGGCGCCGGTGCGCTGTTCTCGGCCTGCTACGGCAACGTCGGTTCCAGCATCTACTACGCGCTCGGCGTCACCGCGGGCTTCGCGCTCGGCCTGACGCCGCTGGCGATGATCCTCGCCGGCGGCATCTTCGTGACCACCGCGCTCAACTACGCCGAGGGCACGGCGGCGATCCCCTACGCCGGGGGCAGCTCGAGCTTCGCCCGACGAGCCTTCAACGAGACGTCGGGCTTCCTGGTCGGCTGGGTCCAGTTGCTGAACTACACGGCGACCGTGTCGATCTCGGCCTACTTCGCGATCGGCTACCTGGGCGTGTTCGGGAGCTACCTGCCGGCGCTGAGGGTGCTCGCCCAGCCCCAGTGGCACGCGGGGGCCGCCGTGGCGCTGACGGCGATCCTGATGGTGGTCAACGTGATCGGCATCCAGGAGTCGAGCCTGCTGAACCTGATGCTCGCGCTGCTCGACCTCGGCACCCAGGTGGTGCTCGTCGTGCTGGGCGTCTGGCTGCTGCTCAACGTCTCGACGGTCATCCACAACGTGCACTGGGGCGTCGCGCCGACCTGGGGCAACTTCCTGGCCAGCATCTCGATCGCGATGGTCACCTACACCGGGATCGAGACCATCTCCAACATGTCGGAGGAGGCGAAGAACCCCGGCCGCACCGTGCCCAGGGCGACGCTGGCGGTGATCGCGGCGGTGCTGTTCGTATCCGCGTTCCTGCCGACGATCGGCATGAGCGTGTTCCCTGTCCATCTCGACGGGCACGGCGGCTTCACGACCGACCTGGCCACCAGGTGGAAGGACGACCCGGTGGCCGGCATCGTCACGTTCTTCCGGCCGGAGGCGCTGGCCTTCTGGTCGGGGATCTGGGTGGCCATCCTGGCGTTCACGATCCTCGTGATCGCGACCAACGCCGGTCTGATCGGCATCTCGCGACTCAGCTACTCGCTGGCGAGCAACGACCTCTTTCCCGGTGTGTTCTCCCGGCTCCATCCGCGGTACCGGACGCCCTTCGTCTCGATCATCGTGTTCGGCATCGTGGCGGGCCTGCTGATGCTGCCGGCGCAGATCGACCTGATGGCGTCGATCTACTCGCTGGCCGCCACCTTCGCCTTCGCCACGGCGCACCTGGCCGTCATGCGCCTGCGCTTCGTCGAGCCGCACCTGCGGCGACCCTTCCGGATGCCGCTCAACATCCCGTTCGGGCGCTCCAGCATCCCGCTGCTGTCGGTGATCGGCGCGCTGGGGATCGGGGCCGTCTTCACGCAGCTGTTCTTTCAGAACATCCAGAGCTCGACCTTCATCTTCGTGGGCTGGCTGGCGGCCGGCGTAGTGACGTTCATGGTCTACCGGCGGCTGCGTCACCGATCGCTGTGGCAGCCGATGGCCATGCCGCCGCCGGAGCCGCACACGCGGGAGGCGCGCCAGATGCTGGAACGCGCCGCCGACCCGTACACGGCGCGGGTGAGGGTCGGCCGGCGGCACCACCTGAAGGAGGTGGCGCTCACCCCGCCGGTGGACGCTGACCGCCGGCGTTCGGCCCGGGACCGTCTGCTCGGGTTCGCGAGCGGGCTGGGCAACCCGCGCCGGGCGCTGACGCTCGCGGTGGCCGCCGCGTGCCTGGGTGTGGCCGTGGTGGCGGTGCTGATCGACCTGTCGCCGCTCGATCCGTTCGGCCCCGGTCTGGGGTGGTCGCCCGGCGTGATCGTGATCGCGGTGATCGCGGTGCTGCTGCTGGCCGGCGGCCGCGACGATCAGCCCAGGCTGTAGATGCCGGGCAGCTCACGGTACAGGCCGGCGTAGTCGAGCCCGTAGCCGATCACGAAGCGGTCCGGGATGCGGAAGCCGGTGAAGTCGATGGGCACGACGACCTCGCGGCGGGCGGGGCGGTCGAGCAGGGCGGCCAGGCGCAGTGAGGCCGGGTGGTGGCGCTGCAGCTCCTTGACGATCACGGAGATCGTGCGTCCGGAGTCGACGATGTCCTCCACCATCAGGATGTCGCGGCCGGTGAACGGGCCCTCGAGCAGGTGCGCGAACTTGACCCTGCCGGAGCTCGTGGTTCCGCCGCCGTAGCTCGAGGCGCGGACGAACTCCAGCTCGGCCGGGATGCTGAGGCTGCGCAGGAGGTCGGCCGCGAAGACGGCCGCGCCCTTGAGGACCACGACCATCACCAGCGGTTGGTCCAGGTCGCCGTAGACGTCCGAGATCTCCTGCCCGAGCTCCCGCACGCGCCTGGCGATCCGCCGGGCGGAGATCATGGGCCGGCCGCCGCCGCGCACGGGCGCCGGACGGCGAGCCTGTCCCTTTACAGCCTCAGTTGTCTCCCGCGGTCCCGTCACGGATGATCCGAACATGAGTTCGCCGTCAACCAATCACCGGGCGCCGCGCTCGAGCTGTGGGTCCTGGCAGGTCTCGCAGCATCGATTGCCACACCAGTGTATCGGTCGAGCATGCCCATGTCGGAGGCTACTCCCCTGTCTGGTTCAGACGGGGCAGGGGGCCGATGCTGCCCTTGATCGAGCCCCCGCGCAGGGCTCCCGGGCGGCCCCACCGACCCATCCCACCGTCGAAGCAGATGGCCCTGCCGCCGGCGTAGACCTCGGGCTGCCTGCTTCGGTGCGGGGTATGGCCGTGGACCACGCGGACGGCGCCGGTCCGGCGGAGCCACGCCTCCAGGCGCAGCGTCTGCCGCCGGAACACGCCCCGAGAGGTCATCCGGTCGATGAGCGGCGCCAGATCGCCGGCCGCGATCAGGCGGGCCACCTCGCGATTGATCGCGGCTATGAATTCGAGGCCGCGGCCGGCGTCAGGCCCGGCGTCTGCGTCGCCGCCGGCTGCTTCGTCCCTCGCGGGAACGAGGGAGCCAAGCTCGTCGCTGTCGCAGTGCTGGGCCAGCGTCCCGTCTTCCAGGCGGAGCAGGGCCGGGCGCCGGCGGAGCCACTCCTGGAGAGGCTCGTCGCGGGCCAGCTCCTCCAGGTCGTGCGGCTGCCCGCCGGCGCCCAGCCACGCGTGCAGCCCGGGACCGCGCTCCGCCCGGTCCCGCAGCGCTCCGAGGAGGAGCACCTCGTGATTGCCGAGGAGCACGGCGCTGTTGGGCCGGTCCCGAGCGTAGCGAAGCGCGCCGACGCCGAATGGGCCGCCGTCCACGAGGTCGCCCAGGAAGATCGTTCGCCAGCTGTCCGGAGGGTACGGCTTCAGCCCGGAGAAGAGGCGCTCGAGGTCGCCGTGCACGTCGCCGACGACGAGGACGGGCAGATCCACCCGCGGGTGGTCAGGCATAACGCTGACCGGTGCCATGGGTGTTGCTCGGATGGACCAGTTCGTGAAGCCGCCGCTCAGCGGTCCCGGTCAGGCGCCGGACCGCCCGCGTGTACGAGCCGATCGTCTGCAACTCGGTGCGATCATCAGGCCAGCGCCACGACCGCGCGAAGAGACGGTCAGCCTCCCGGCGGCCGAACGGCACGGCGCGGTCGAACATACGGCTTCGGCCGTCACCGCGGAAGATCCAGAAGGAGTCCCAGGCGCCGCAGGCCCGAGCCCGCCGCACGTGCGCGTTGCCATCCCACCAGCCGGAACCAGGATCCTCGACGAGGTCGGGTTTGACCTCGGCGATGGAGAGCAAGCCGACGAGGAAGAAGCCGGGCGGCTCACCGGTGCTCGGGTGCAGGCGAGAGAGGAAGACGATGACGTCGCCCGGCGCGGCGCGGCGAAGGCTGTAGGCTCGGCCAGCGGTGCGGCAGTTGTCGCCGTAGGTGGGCGGGTCGCCATCGAGGTCGGGATCGAGGTGCACGGCGCGGTCGCCCCAGATCGTGGGGAGCTGCCGCATGGGCGGAGCCCAGGGCAGGTGCTCCGGGATCGGGTAGAGGACGAAGGACCCGTCGGGGAACAGCGGCGAGCGGACGCGATGGCTGGCGTTTGCGCCAACGTTGGCCAGGTAGACCGCCATGGGGCCGATAGTAGGGGGGTGCTCGCGATCATCGGTGGAGGCTGTTACGGCTCCTACCACGCGCGGCAGCTCCTGAAGGCCGTTCGAACCGGCCGGCTGGCTGGCGAGCGGCTGCTGATCGTGGATCGGAACCCGGGCTGCGCGGCCGCCTCCGAGTTCGAACACGCTCCCGAGGTGGCGCTGGTCACCGCCGACTGGCTGTCGTTCCTGCGCGCGTGGCTGCCGGCGGCCGGGCCGGACGACCAGGTGATCCCCGCCCCGCTGGCGCCGCACCTGCTGTGGGAGTGGCTGGCCGCCGAGCTGAGGGCGGAGCGCCTGGCGGCGCCCAGTGGCTGGCGACTGCCGTACGAGCAGCCGGGACGGAATGGCGAACGATACCTCTCCGCCGCCGGGTGGACGTGTCCGGCGACGTGCATCGAGCCCGCCCACTGCCCGGTCCTGCACGCCACGCGGGACTGGGACCTGGCGATGGTGATCGAGGAGCGGGCGGCGGCGCTGGGCTACCGTGCCGCGGTCTTCCGCTGCCTGCACCTCGCCAACGGGGTCGGCGGGGTGGGAGTGGCCGGCCTGCTGGCGGCCCGCGAGGAGGCAGCCCGGGGCGGCCCGGTGCTGGTGGCGACGAGCTCGCGGTGCCACGCGGCGGTCGGCGTGCTGCGAGGAGGCCCGACCCGGTAGACTTTCGATCTGGCCGAAGGGGCGTAGCTCAGTCTGGTCAGAGCATCGGTCTCCAAAACCGAGGGCCGAGGGTTCGAATCCTTCCGCCCCTGCCAGAACCTCGAGGGCCGCTAGCTCAACTGGCAGAGCGCCGTGCTGATAACGCGGAGGTAGGTGGTTCGAGTCCACCGCGGCCCACCACGAGTTTCGAACTTGCGGGGACCACCTAACGCTGCGGTCGGGTTAGGCACAG
>DASYBH010000267.1:0-8446 GCA_036500885.1 Candidatus Dormiibacterota bacterium | reverse complement strand
CAGCCTGGCGCGGCGAGGCGCGCATCGCCTCGGAGCCGAACCGGCCGATGTCGAAGCCGGGGCCGGCGGTGTGCATCAGGCCCTCGATGGCGCAGCAGGCCAGGCCGAACTGCGCGGGCCACACCGAGTTGGCGCGCCCCCAGCCGACCAGCTTGCCCAGGGTGGTCGTCAAGACGTTCTCGCCGAGGGTGTCGACGAGCTGCTCTACTCCCACTCGAATCCCCCCTTGCGCCAGATGTGCGCCAAGGCGATCGCCAGGATGCCGATGAAGACGAACATCTCGATGACGCCATACCAGCGAAGCTGGTGCAGCAGCACCGCCCATGGGTAGAAGAAGATGGCCTCGACGTCGAAGATGATGAAGAGCATGGCGGTCAGGTAAAAGCGGACCGACGAGCGCCGCCGCGCCGGCCCCTCCGGCACGATGCCGGATTCGTAAGGGACCAGCTTGCTCCGGTACGGCTTGGCTGGTCCCAGCAGGTATGACAGCGTGATGACCAGTCCGACGACCGCCACCACGATCGCCGCGTAAATCAGCAGCGGGACGTAATCGCTGAGCATCGCACTCCAGAAAGGGAGGTGTTCGGGCGGGAACGGGGCTTAATTCTAGTCGGGCCTTCAGAAACGACGTCGGGCCGGGCCGGGGGTGCTCGGACGGCGCCGCGAGCGCCGGTATCCACCGACGCAGCGCAGCGATGTCTTGGGGAGCGCGTACGCGGTGGATACCGGCGAGTCAGGCGTCGACGCGCCGGTGGGTGATCCGGGCGCCGCCGGTCAGCGTGGCGTCGACCGGGCAGTACCGGTTGCAGGCCATGTCGAGCGCGCTGGCGACGAGCTCGTCGTCCGGCGTGAAGCCCGGCTCCCAGCCGATGACGAAGCGGATCTCGACGTCGGTGAAGGCATGGGGCCAGTCGGCCTGCTGCTCGCCCTGGCACTCCACCGCCAGCGTGCGGTACGCCTGCTTGAACTTCTTGAGCAGCAGCACCGCGTTGATGCCGGCGCAGGAGCCGAGGGCGCCCAGGAGCATCTCGGTGGGCCGCATGCCCTCGTCGCCGCCCAGGAGAGGCGCCTCGTCGGCGGTGGCGTGGTGCCCGGAGCCGGCCTCGACCACGAACTTCACCTTCTGCCCGGCCCAGCGGGCCGTCACCTTCTGCATACCGAAGCGAATAGTAGGCTTGCCCCGGTATGTTGCCGTCGTCCCCCAAGCCTGATCCTCCCCCCTCCACCGGGCGGGAGCTGGCGGCCGGCGAGGTCGTGCTGCTCCACGACAAGGCCGGGCGCCGCTACCGGCTGGTGCTCGCGCCCGGCGCCTCCTATTCGACGCACGCGGGCACGCTCGCGCACGATTCCTTGATTGGCCAGCCCGAGGGGACCGTGGTGGCGACCAACCTGGGCCGCCGTCTCCTGGCGCTGCGGCCGACCTTCGCGGAGCAGGTCGTCGAGCGCAAGCGGCGGGCGCAGCCCATCTATCCGAAGGATCTCGCCGCGATCCTGATCCACGCCGACGTCTCGCCGGGCGACTTCGTGGTCGAGGCGGGCACGGGCACGGGTGCGCTCACCCTCGCGGTCCTGCGCGCGGTCGGCCCGAACGGCCGGATCGTCTCCTACGAGGTCCGCGAGGACTTCCACGTCGCCGCCAGGGCCGCGGTGGAGGACGTCCTCGGCGCGGTCCCGCCCAACGCCGACCTGAGGGTTGGCGACGTCTACGAGGACATCCCCGAGCGCGACGTCGACCGGGTGCTGCTCGACCTGCCCGAGCCGTGGCGAGCGCTGCCCGGCGCCGCGCGGGCGCTTCGGCCGGGAGGCACGGTGTTCGCCCACTGCCCGAACGCGACGCAGGTGCAGCGGTTCTGCGACGAGCTGCGGGAGGTCGGCGGGTTCGGCCTGATCGAGACGGTCGAGGTGCTGGAGCGAGCCTGGACGGTGCGCGGGCGCAGCCTCCGGCCATCCCACCGCATGGTCGCCCACACCGGCTTCCTCACGTTCGCCAGGCGCCTCGCCGGCCAGGACGTCTTCGAGGCGGAGAGCGAGGGGTTCTAGCCGAGTGCTTCCAAACTCAGATCGAGCTCGCGGCAGGGGGCATGGCTGCGACAATCTGGGCGTGCACGATAATCCGCGGCCGGCCACCGGCGCGCCGGTCCTGGCGGTGACGGTTCCGGCGCTGGTCCTGGCCGGCGTCTCCGTCATCGGCGTCGCGGTCCTCGCGCTCCTGCTGTGGCGTCTCCTGCACGTGGTCCTCCTCGTGCTCACGGCGATCATCCTGGCCGAGGGCGTGCGCGGGCTCGTCAACCTGCTCAACCGGCGCGGCGTCCCCTTCGCGCTGTCGATGGCCGCGGCGTACCTGGCCATCGTGGTGGCCGTCCTGGGCCTCTTCACGCTGCTGGCCGGCCCCACGGTGCGCGAGCTCGTCTCCCTGACCAGCTACCAGTCCGCGATCACCGCGAACGTGGACCGTCTGCTGAACGCCTTCCAGGTCAGCAGCCAGCAGCTCACCTCGCTGGCCGGGTCGCTGCTGGGGGCGGCCGGCGGGGTCGTCGGCAGCATCCTCAGCATCGGAGGCGGCCTGGTGGCCCTGGTCGGCGACCTGCTCACCGTCTTCCTGCTCAGCATCACGTGGATGGCCGTCACCCGCGACCTGAAGGGCTTCGTCGTCGGGCTGTTCTCGGTGCGGAGGCGCCCGCTGGTCGACGATCTCATCGCGGAGGCAGGGCGTGCATTCGCCGGCTACGTCCGGGGGGTGACGATCAACATGCTCGCCATCGGCTGCCTGGCGCTGCTCGCGTGCTGGGTCCTCCGCCTCCCCGCGCCCCTGCTGCTGGGCGTCTTCGCCGGCCTCTGCGAGCTGATCCCCCTCGTCGGGCCGTTCCTCGGCGCGGTGCCGGCCGTGCTGCTCGGCTTCACCATCGGTCCGCTGTACCCGCTGGTCGTCGCGGCCGCGTTCCTCGTCCTGCAGCAGGTGGAGTCCAACGTGCTCACGCCGGTCGTGATGCGCCACGAGGTCGGGCTCAGGCCCTTCGTCGTGATCCTGGCCCTGCTCACCGGCGCCGGGCTGGCGGGCATCTGGGGAGCGCTGGTCGCCGTGCCCGTCGGCTCGGCCATCCAGATCATCGTCGTGCGCGTCGTGGCGCCCGCGATCAGGGCCCGTCAGGCGACCCAGGTCGAGCAGCTGCCGGCGGATCCGGCGCCGCGGGACCGGCTGCCGCCGGGCGGCACCGCCAGCGCGGACTGAGCGCGCGGGCCGGGCGCCGGTCCGACGATTACTAATTCGGCATCGTTGTCGCCGGCACGTCCCCTCCGCGCACGGGCTCGATCGAGGCGAGCAGAATGGCGCTGCTATAGTTCTCCGGTTGTTGTCGAACGTGAAGCACCACACCGGGGAGGCGTCATGGACGGGGTGAACAGGTTCGGCAGATTCGTCGCGCTGGTCGCGACGCGCCGGCCGTGGCTATCCCTGGTGGTCTTCGCGATCCTCGTCAGCGTCGCCACCGCCGCGAGCGGCTACCTTCAGTCCCGCCTCACGGTCAGCCAGGCCGACTACACGGACCCGAGCACGCGGAGCGCGCGGGCGCGGGCGCAGATCTACGACGCCTCGAAGATCGACACTCAGGAGGGGGTCGCCGTCCTGGTCAGGACCGACGAGGCGATGTCCGTCACCTCGCCGCCGCCGGCGCTCGTGGGGCAGGTCTCGGACGTCCTGGCCAGGCACCACGAGGTCGTGCGGGTGGACACGTACGCGACCACGCGCGACCCGGCCATGATCTCGAAGGACGGCCACGGCACGTACGTCCTCGGACAGGTAGGGCACATCGACGAGAGGCGGCTGATCGCCGATCTCGGCCGCGAGCTGGCGGTCCCCGGCCTGCGCGACCACGTCTCGCTCGGCGGCCCGACGGCGGTGAACATCCAGGTGTCCGACGTCTCCACGGCGGACCTCGGGCTCGCCGAGTCGATCGCCTTTCCGGTGCTGCTCGTGCTCCTGCTCATCGTCTTCCGCGGGGTGGTCGCCGCGCTCATCCCGCTGATCGGCGGCCTGTGGGCGATCGCGCTGACCTTCCTCTGGCTGACACCGATCGCGAGCGCGTCCCGCATCTCGATCTTCGCGCTCAACCTGGTGTTCGGGCTCGGACTCGGCCTGTCGATCGACTTCAGCCTGCTGCTCGTCTCCCGCTACCGGGAGGAGATGGCCCGTTCGGGCCCTGGTCGCGAGGCGATGCTGCGCACGCTGAGCACCGCCGGGGTGACGATCGTCTTCAGCGCCGTCACCATCAGCGCCGCTGTCGCGTCCCTCCTGGTCTTCCCCCAGCCGTACCTTTACTCGATGAGCATCGCCGGCGTTCTGGTCACGCTCAGCGCGGCGCTGGTCGCGCTCGTGCCGGTGCCGGCGGTCCTGACGCTGCTCGGCCGGCGCGTGAACCTCCTCAGCCTGCGGCGATGGCGCGAGCGCGACGAGACGCGCCCGAGCGGGTTCTGGTACCGCTTCCCGCACTTCGTGATGCGGCGGCCCGTCCTCCTGGCGGTGGCCGTCGTGGTCGTCCTGGCCGGCCTCGCGCTGCCGGTCACCGGGATCCGGTTCACCGGCGTCGACGCCTCCATGCTGCCGGCCGGCTCGTCGGCCCGGCAGGTCGCCGACACGATCCGTTCCGACTTCCCCGCCTACCACACGTCGCCGGCGACGATCGTGCTCACCGCCCCCGCGACCGCCGGGTCGCAGGTCCAGGCCTACGCGGACCGCGTGAACGGCGTCGCCGGCGTGCAGGCCGTGAGTCCCGCCCGGTACCTCGGGCGCGACACCTGGGTCGTCGACGCCTTCCTGGACGACCTTCCGCTGTCCGATCGCTCGCGCGCGGCCGTGGAGACGATAAGGGCCCTCGACGCACCGTTCCCGCTGCTGGTGAGCGGCCAGACGGCGACCCTCCTGGACCTCGACGCCAGCCTGGCGGCGCATCTCCCGATCGCGGTCGTCCTCGCCTTCGTCACGACCCTCGCTATCCTGTTCGCGATGACGGGCTCGGTGGTCCTCCCGGTCAAGGCCCTGCTGATGAGCACGCTCTCGCTCGGTGCGGCGTTCGGCGTCCTCGTGCTGGTCTTCCAGCACGGGTTCCTGCAGAACCTGCTCGGCTTCACGAGCCAGGGCGCGCTGGAGTCGTCCACGCCCCTGCTGGTGCTCGCGCTGGTCTTCGGGCTGTCCACCGACTACGAGGTGTTCCTGCTGTCGAGGATCAGGGAGGAGCACACGGCCGGCCACCCGATGAAGGAGGCGGTGGCCGCGGGCCTGGGCCGGACCGGCCGCATCGTGACTGCCGCGGCCGGCCTCCTCTGCGTCGCGCTGGCCGCGCTGCTGCTCTCCCGCATCATCCTGATCAAGGAGCTGGGCCTGGGCTCCGCCTTCGCCGTGCTCGTGGACGCCTCACTGGTCCGAGCCGTCCTCGTCCCCGCGCTGATGGCGGTGCTGGGCGATTGGAACTGGTGGGCCCCACGGCCGCTGCGAGCGCTGCACGGCGCCCTCGTGCCGGCGCCCGCGGGCCATACGAAGCAGCTGGGAGGAGCCGGCAAGTGACCGATATCGACACACGCCAGGGTATGACCGTGCGCCGGAGCGGCGAGCGGGCGTTGAGCGGGGACGTCCTCACTGTCAACTTCGGCCCCCAGCACCCGAGCACGCACGGCGTGCTCCGGTTGATCGTGGACCTCGACGGTGAGGTGGTCCGGGGTCTCAAGCCCGTGATGGGCTACCTGCACACCGGCATCGAGAAGCAGATGGAGGCCCTCCGCTACCAGCAGGGGGTCGTCTGCACGGACCGGGTGGACTACTTCGCGCCGCTGAGCAACAACCTCGCCTACGCGCTGGCGGTCGAGAAGCTGATGGGCATCGAGGTGCCGCCGCGCGCGCAGGCGCTGCGGGTGCTCATGACCGAGCTGACCCGCATCAGCTCGCACATCACCTGGCTCGGCACCAGCGGGCTCGAGATGGGCGCCATGGGCGTGTTCTTCTACTGCTTCCGCGAGCGCGAGAAGATCATGGAGCTCAACGAGGAGATCTCCGGGTTTCGGATGCACACGTCCTACATCCGGCCAGGGGGGGTGATGGCGGACATCACCCCGCGCTTCGCGGAGCTGCTCGAGAAGTTCCTGGCGGAGATGCCCTCGAACATCGACCAGTACGAATCGCTCCTGACGCACAACCCGATCTGGATCGGACGCACCCGGGGGATCGGCATCCTCAACGCCGAGGATGGCATCCGGCTGGGCGCGACCGGGCCGATGCTGCGCGGCGCCGGCCTGCCATGGGACCTGCGCAAGGACCGGCCGTACTCCGGGTACGACAGGTACGACTGGCAGGTCGCCGTCGAGACCGGGGCGGACTGCTACGCGCGGTACCTGGTGCGGATGAAGGAGCTGCGGGAGTCGGTCAAGATCATCGACCAGGCCTACCGGGGCCTGCCGGCCGGTCCGATCAACGTCGACGACCGGAAGATGCTCCCGCCGCCTCGCGAGGAGCTGGAGACGTCCATGGAGGCCGTCATCCACCACTTCAAGCTCTTCACGGAGGGCTACTCGCCTCCTCCCGGCGACGTCTACGTCGGGATCGAGTCGCCGAGGGGCGAGCACGGCGTCTACCTCGTATCCGACGGGACGCACAAGCCTCGCCGGGTCAAGTTCCGCGCCGCCTCGTTCGTCAACCTGCAGACGGTGGAGCACATGGCCCTCGGTGGGATGGTGGCGGACATGATCGCCGTGATCGGCACCGTGGACACCATCATGGGGGACGTCGACCGCTGAACAGAGCGCTCGTGGCGCTCGGCGGAGTCCGTATTCGGGTCGGGACGATGGGGAGGGGACGGAGCCATGTCCTGGATGGCGGAGGTCCTGGAGCGCGGGCGCTGGCGCTGGCCTGACCGCACGGCGCTGCTGGACCGGGAGCGCTCGCTGACGTACGCCGAGCTGGACCGGCGCACCGATGCGCTCGCCGCCGGCCTGCTGGGCGCCGGTCTGCGGCGCGGCGACCGGGTCGGGGTGCTCTCCCGAGGTCGCCTCGAGGTGCTGGAGACCTACTTCGCGCTCGGCAAGCTGGGCGCCGCGTTCGTGCCGGTCAACTACGCCGCCGTGCCGGCCGAGACCGGCGCCATGCTCGGGCGCTGCGGCGTGGAGCTGGTGATCGGCGAGCGCGACCTGCTCGACCGGGCCGGCGAGGCGCTGCCCGGCCGCACCCTGGCCTTCGAGGACGACCGATATGCCGAGTGGACCACCGGGCGGCCGTGCGACCTGCCCCCGGTCGACGAGACGGACGTCCTGACGATCCTCCACACCTCGGCCACGACGGGAGCGCCGAAGGGCGTGGTGATCGACCACCGCTCGCTGCGGAGCATGGCGATCGGCTATCTCGCGGTCGCGAGGCCCGAGGACGACGTGGTCTGGCTGAACGGCTGTCCCCTGTTCCACGGCGCGCTGGTCCAGCCGATCATCATGATGGCGGCGGGCGCCACCGTCGTGGTCGTGCCGTCGTTCACGCCGCAGGGCTGCCTGGCGGAGCTGCAGCGGACCCGAGCCACCCACCTCTGGCTCGTCCCGCCGATGCTGCGCTTCCTGCTCCAGGCGCGCGGCCTCGCGACCGCCGACCTGTCAGCGCTACGCGAGATCGTGTACTCCGCGGCGCCCATGCCGGCCGAGCTGCTCGCGCAGGCGTGGGAGCGGCTCGGCTGTCGCTTTCGCCAGATCTACGGCATGACCGAGGGCGGCGGTCCGATGGCGATGGCGGGCCCGGAGGACCACCGGCTGGCGCCAGGGGAGCCGCCGCCGGCGAGGCTCCCGGTTGGCCGCCCCATTCCCGGCATGCGCATGAGCGTCCGCGACGACGAGGGCCGCGCGCTCCCGCCCGGCGAGGTCGGCGAGGTCTGCGTGCGCGGCGATGGTCTGATGCAGCGCTACCTGGACGATCCGGAGGCGACGCGCGACGCGATCAGGGACGGCTGGCTGCACACCGGCGACCTCGGCCACATGGACGATCGCGGGTTCATAACGCTCGTCGGGCGCAGCAAGGATCTCATCAATCGCGGCGGACAGAAGGTGTTCCCCGCCGAGGTCGAGAACGTGCTCGCCGAGCATCCCGGAGTTGCCGACGTGGTCGTCCTCGGCGTCGGCGACCAGCAGTGGGGCGAGGTGCCGGTCGCGTGCGTGGTCCCGGGGCAGCACCCGGTCCAGGCCGCCGACCTGGTCGCGCTGATGCGCGGCCGTTTGAGCAGCTACAAGGTGCCGGTGCGCATCGAGTTCGTGACCGAGATACCGCGCACGCCGGCCGGCAAGATCCTGCGTCGCGTGCTGCGCGAACGGTTCGACGAGCCAGCCTGACAGGACCCCCGGCCATAGCTCAACTGGCTCCTCCCCCCTCGCGGGGGGAGGTGGGTCGGCCACGACCCGGAGGGGGCCCGGAGGGGGGTCGCTCAGATCG
>DASYBH010000266.1:0-5246 GCA_036500885.1 Candidatus Dormiibacterota bacterium | reverse complement strand
CTGCCCAGACCACGCCTGTGCGCTCTGGGCGCTCACCGCGGAACATGTTGCCGACCCCTCCGCGCGTCTCCGTGCTCTTCGTGGCTCCGTGCTTCAACTCACTCGGACAGATCGCGGGCGCCCCAGATCGCTTCCGGGCAGAACTTGTGGCCGCCTGCTGAGCGACCTCGCAGGGCGGGTCGTGTGGGGCGAGCTGGTGTCAGTGCCTGGCACGCTCCCGTTGCCTGCGTCCTCGCGGTTAATCAGGTCCCTACCAATGGCCGCTGCCCGACAGTTGACGGCGAGCTTGGCCGGCAGCTCATCGGAAGGCATGTCGAACCCGCGCACCCACCTTCTCCCTCGACAACCTCTCCGCGGAGCCAGCCGAGTCCGGCAGTGGGCCGACTACGAATTGTGGGCGCCGGCCACTCAGAGCGAGCTGCGGACGTGGTCGGCCTGGATCCGCAGGATCACGTTGGGCCGGCCGGGTGCCGTGGGGTAGGTGTCCCGGCCCAGGTAGCGCTTGCCCAGCAGGTCCCGGTGCTCCTGCGCCCCCTCGGTCTCGATCGCGACCACCCGGCCGCGGATCGCCAGCATGCGGTAGGGGTTGTCGCGGTCGTGCACGGTCAGCGCCACCCGCGGGTCGCGGCCGGCGTTCCGCGCCTTCGCCGAGTCCGCTGGCGTGTTGACCAGGACCAGGCCGTCCTGGCAGTCCACCCACACGCACGCGGACGACGGCGAGCCGTCCGCCAGCAGCGTGGCCAGGTGGGCGAAGTGGCCGGCGCGCAGGAACTCGCACGCCTCGTCCGGGAGTGGGCCGCTCACCTACCGCCGCTCCGCCTGCATCCGCAGCTCGCACGTGTAGCGGCCGCGCTCGTCCTGCAGCCACAGCTCACCCGGGCCGGGCAGCATCTCCTCGCAGAGCACCTCGCCGGCGGTGCCGCCCAGGTGCCTCAGCAGCTCCTGGGCGAACGGCGAGTGGAGGTCGATCAGGCAGGGCTTGCGCTCGTTCGGCACGCGCACGAAAACATAGCGGGGAAGACCGTGCCGGCGCACGAGGCGCCGCACCTCGAGGCAGAGGTCCAGCTCGCGCGCCCGCCGCAGCTCCGGCATCGCGATCCGCCACCGCCGCCGCTGGTACACGGAGTCGCCGGCCATGACCCGCGGCGCATGGGCGGCGCCCGTCTCGATCGGCGCGTGCAGCACGAGCGGCGGTGCCAGCGCGGCCAGGGGCGGCCAGCTCGTCAGGTCCGCCAGGGCGAGGTAGAGCAGGTGTCGCCCGGCCGGCGAGCGCAGCTCCGGGCCGTCCTCGCCCAGCGTCACGTGGAAGTCCTCGGCCGGCAGGCTCCGCGCCCCGTCCGCGGCCCGCAGCAGCCCGTGGTCCAGCGTCGGGCCCGGGAAGCGGTAGAAGCCCTTGTTGCGACGGCCCGTACGCAGGCCGATCACCTGGCCGGGCGGCTGCCGGCGCAGCCATGCGCCCGCCACCGCGTCGAACCGCTCCGGGTCGGGATGGAAGGTGGCCAGCCAGCCCCAGAGCAGCAGGTGGTGGTGGACGCGGGCCATGACGACCCGGTACGACCCGGCCTCCAGGTCGGCCGCCGAGGCCGCCGCCAGCGCCACGTCCGGCAGGGCGAACCTGGCGCCGCCGGCGCCGTCCGCGGCGGCCAGGAGGATCGGGTCCCCGTTCGCCGGCACGCGCACCGGCGGGACCGGCGAGAACCGGCTGGTGGGGTCGCCGTCCGGGCGGAAGCGGCGCAGGTACTCCATGAGGCCCAGGCGGCCGCCGGCCTCGGCCAGCACGGGCGCGACCGCCCCGGCGTACTCCCGCTGGACGCCGGCGCCGTAGGCCGCTGACACCTCCAGCGCCGGCGACAGGGAGGCCGCC
The DNA here is from genome assembly GCA_036500885.1 of Candidatus Dormiibacterota bacterium. Lineage (GTDB taxonomy): Bacteria > Chloroflexota > Dormibacteria > Dormibacterales > Dormibacteraceae > CF-161. Next base: position 3,382 of record DASYBH010000266.1, on the reverse strand, counting down.
AGCCGCTCCGCCGTCTCGCGGCCGAGCACGATCGCGAACGGCGAGCTCGCCTCCTCGTAGAGGACCAGGCGGTCGGCGTACACGTCGCCGGAGCCCCGGCGCGGCTCGCACCCCGTCCACGCGGCGAACGCCGACTCCATCTCGTGCAGCAGGCCGGCCCGCTCGGGAAGGCGGGCGCCCTCGAATGTCCGCCGCAGCTCGTCCAGCCTGCGGAACCGCTCCAGCCAGCGCTCCCTGGCCGCCAGGGCCGGGAGCCGCTCCACCGCCGCCACCAGCGCCGCGAACGGGTCCAGCTCGTCGGGCGGGAGCTCGATCCCGAGCAGGAGCGCGCCCCCTCGCAGCAGCGGCAGCAGGTCTCTGCCCACGGCGGCCGGCGACGTCCCGGCGGCCGCGGCCAGCGCGGCGATCGAATTGGCGCCCCGATCGAGGTGGCCGAGGAGAGCGGCGGCGCCCGCGTCGATCGCCACCGCCCGTCCCAGCGAGCTGCTCCGCGCCTCCGCCGCCCGGAACCGGAACAGCGGGTTGCGCGCCAGCGGCAGGTGGGCGCGCAGCTCCGGCTCCCGGTTGACGCCGCGCACCAGCTCCTGGAGCACCCAGAAGGCGACGAACGTGCGCCGGCGGGTCGGCCGTCGCTCCACGCGGAAGGCGTCCCCTTCGACGATCTCGCCGTAGCCCATCGGGCCGAAGAAGCTGGTCGTCTCGTTCTTGGCGCAGAGCCGCTGGAGATACGTGTACGCGAGCCGCTCGTCGCGCCGGCTGCCGCTCCTGGCTGGCGGCAGCCCAGGCGCGACCAGGCGCGGCCAGGCGTTCTCGTACACCGCCGGGTTGGAGAGGAAGACCGCCTCCCGCACGTCCGGCTCGGCGGCGAGGCGCCGGAGCTCCGTGCGGAGCCCGTCCAGCTCCGACTCCAGCGCCGTGCCGGCGGCGGCCCGCAGTGCGGCCCGCTCCGACTCGGGTGCGCCGCGCGTCTCGGCGTCCAGCACCGCGTCGACCGCGGCCAGCGCCGGCTCCGACCAGCCCAGGCCGTCCAGCCAGTCGAACGGGAAGCCGGCGTGCCGGAGGACGAAGACGTCGCCCAGCGCCCAGCCGCTCACGAGGTGCTCCGGGTCACGCCCCGCGACGAGAGCAGGGCGGCGGCCCGCTCCCGCTGGGCCGCGGGCAGGCCCGCCAGCGCCGCGCCGGGCGGCTGGGGCCGGCGCAGCCCGGCCAGGGCCGGCCCCAGCCTGGCGTCGAGGGCGATGACGGCGCCCTCGCGCAGGTTGGCCGCGTACCAGCTCGGGCCGGGACCGCCGTCGAGCCGGGCGGGCAGCTCGACGACCGCGCAGTCGGGGTCGAGCGCCACGAGCGGGCCCGGCGCCGGGGCGGCCTCCGGCTCCGTCGTGTAGGCGCCCGCGAGCCGGCCCGGCGCCAGCTCCGCACGCCTGCCCAGGGCGGCGTGCAGCTCGCGGAGGAGCCCGGGCAGCTCCCCGACCTCCAGCGTGCCGGGCGCCGCGAAGGGCCGGTCGCGCGCCAGGTCGCGGTCCGGCGCGGGCGCCGACAGCGTCACCGCCGCGCCTCCCCAGGCGGCCTCGCCGCGCTCCACCGGCCACGTGAAGAGCCGGAGCGCCGCCACCCAGTCGACGGGCAGCGCGTCGAGACCCGCGAGCGTCCGCTCGACGCCGTCGCGGCCGACGCCCGGCGCGCCGATCCACCAGTCCGCGACCAGACGGCCGCCGCCCAGCGCCTCGCGCACCCGGCCCAGCGCCTCCACCGGCACCGAGGTGCCGTCACGGCCGAGGACGGCGCCGTCGCGCAGCGCCACCATGTCCACGACCAGCGTCCGGCAGCCGGGCCCGGCCACCCGGTGTGCCTCCGCCAGCGCCGCGCGGCCGGCCCATGGCGCCGGCGGGGCGCCGTCGCCGGCGCGGGCGTCCTCGCACCAGCGCAGGGGCGTGTCCGCCCGAGCACCGCCAGGTTCGCCGGGCAGGCCGGAGACCAGGGCATGGACGCAGCCGTCCGGCCGGAACCCGGCGCCGGCCAGGTGGGGGAGGCCGGCGAGCGTCCTGCGGTGCCGCCAGGCGTACGGCCCGGCCAGCTCCACGTGGCCGCCGGCGGGCCGCATCGAAGCCAGCGCCAGCGCCGCCGGCAGCTGCTGGTCCCGCTCGACCCACAGCACCAGCCGCTCAGCGCCCTGGACCAGCGGACGGGCGGCCTCCAGCTCGGGCGTGAACGCGGACCCGGTCGCGGCCGCGACCACGGCGTCGGCGGAGCGTTCCAGCGTGGCGCCCCCGGCCGGGAACAGGTCGTCGGCGCTCAGCTCGATGGCGGAGCCGCGCGTCCAGCCGGTCAGGGCCGCGCCCGCCCCGCGCAGGCGCTGGAGGGCGCCTCCGTGCTCCAGCAGGTCGAGGCCGGCCCTGACCAGGAGCGCGCCGCGCATCGAGCCGGCCGCCTCCAGCGCGGCGGCCACCCCGCGCAGGTGGGCCGGGGCGAGCGACCGCTCGACGAAGGCGCGGTTGAGGTCGAGCAGCCGCCAGCCCTCGGGGGCCTCGTGCGCGAGGGTCAGGTCCGCGAACGGCGGCACCACGATAAGCCGCCCCTGGCTCAGACGCGCAGGAACGTGCACCGGAGCTCGGCGGTGTGGCGCCCGTCCGGCCCCTCGAGCCATAGCTCGTCCGGGCCGGGCAGCATCTCGGTCAGGGTCATCTCCTCGCCCCTCGCCAGCAGGCGCCAGAGGAGGCGAAGGAGCAACGGCGAGGCGAGGTCGACGAGGACCGGCTTGCGCTCCCCGGCGGCCTTGGCGAACACGCGCTCCGGTATGCCGTTGCGCGCCCAGACGCGGCACGCGGCGCGCAGCCGCTCCAGGTCGCCGCGCGCGGCCATGAGCTCGGCGACGTCCTCGCCGGTCAGCGACCACCGCTCCCGCTGCAGGACGAGCGGGCCGAGGCGGATGCGCGGCGTGCGCGGCCCCAGGTCGAGCGCGGGCCGCCGGAGCTGCGGCAGCGCGAACGCCGCCTGCGCGAGGCCCTCCAGCTCGCCGTTCGCCAGCCGCACCTCCGAGCCGAGGCCGCGGGACAGCAGCCTGGCCTCGCGCCCGTCGCTCTCGACCACCAGGTCGTCGAACGGCACCCGCCAGGGCTGCGCGGTCGCGCTCACCCCGCCCAGCTCCGCCACCGGTCCCGGCAGCTCGATCGGAGGCAGCCCGGTCCGCCGGGAGGAGAGGATCGTGACCAGCGGCAGCCGCTGCCCCAGCGCCGCCAGCGCGGCCGCCGTGCCCGCCTCGACGCGCTCCCGTTCGGGATGGAACTGGAGCGGCCAGCCCCACAGCAGCACGGTGTCGTGGATGTCGCCGAGGACCAGCTCGTACGCGCCATCCGCCCACGCGCTCACGTCGTCAGCGCGGACC
>DASYBH010000265.1:0-2318 GCA_036500885.1 Candidatus Dormiibacterota bacterium | reverse complement strand
CGTTCGCGCCAGCGGGCCCGCTCCAGCTCCAGCCGGTGGACCTCGGCCCGGTGCTCGGCGAGCAGCTTCTCGTGCTCGTCGACCGCCCGGCGCAGCTCCCTGGCCGTCGCGTCCGCGACCTCCGCCACCTCGACGAGCTCCGGCAGGCGCGTCGCCTCTCGGGCCTCCGCCTCCCGGGTCGACGCGAGCTGGTGGCCGATGTCGTCGAGCTGGCGCCGCTGGCCGGCCTGGGAGCGCAGCTCGTTCACCCTGCCCTGCGCCCGCCGGCTCTCCTCGCCCCGCTGCCGTGACTGGGCGGCGACCGGCTCGACCTGCGCGATCTCGTCCGCCAGCCGGCGGCGGCGGGCGGCCAGCGCCACGCGCGGGTCGCTGCCGGCGCGGACCAGGCCCGCCTCCCGGTAGACGCCCTCCATGCTGACGTCCCTGCCGACCACGACGCGGCCCAGCAGCCGCCTGCCGAGCGCCTCGAACCCGGCCTCGCACGCGACGTGCTCGAACAGCGACCCGGACTCGACCTCGGGCTCGCCGTCCGGGTACAGCACGGTCGCCTGCTGGTCGTTGGACGTCGCGGCCGCGTGCGCGCTCACCTCGTCGGGCGCCGCCCAGGCGTCGATCAGCGGGCCCACGGCGGCGGACAGCGCCGCCTCGAATCCGGGCTGGGCGAGGATGACGTCGCCCACCCGGCGCAGCTGATGCCCCCTGGGCCGGGGCCACAGCGACTGCAGGCCCTCCAGCTCCGCGCGCAGCCGCGCCAGACGGGAGGCCGCCTCACTCGCCTCGCGGGCTCGCCCGGACGCCTCCGCGGCTGCCGTCTGGGCCGCCGGCAGGTCCGCCTCGGCCGGCAGCACCTGTCGCTCCAGGCGGGCCAGCGACTCCTCCTGGAACCGCAGCCGGCCCCTGATCGAGGCGAGGTTCGCCTCGGCGGCCACCACCGCCCTGCGCGCCCGCTCGGCGCCCTGCGCCGCGTCCCGCGCCTGCTGGACGTCGCCGGCCGGTGGCCGCGGCGGCGGCTCGGGCACCCGGCCCAGCTCCGCCTCGGCCTGGGCCAGCTGGCCGTTCAGCTCGGCACGCAGCCGGGCGGCCGCCTCGATGCGCTCCGCCAGCTCGGCGTGCTCGGTGCGAGCCGCCTCGGCGAGCGCCGCCTGGCTGCGGCCGCGCTCCTCGGCGAGGGTCAGCTCGCTCTCCGCCTTCGAGAGCTCCAGGCGGCAGGCGCCGACGGTCTGCTGCCTGTGCAGGCGGCGGTCCTGGGCCGCCTGCAGCTCCAGGCGGCGACCCTGGTACTGGTGCTCGGCCGCCTCGGCGGCCACGCGGGCCTCGGCGAGCCGCTTCTCCAGCGCCAGAAGCTGCGCGCTGGCGCGCTTGTGGGCGTCGCGCGCCTCCCGCCACTCCTCCCAGGCGATGCTGCCGCGCAGGAGCTCCAACCGCCTGCGCGCCTGGTCCGCCTCCCTGGCCACCTCGGCCTGGGCGCGCACCGCCTCCAGGCGGGGTTCGATCTCCGTTCGCAGGTCCTCCAGACGCGTCAGGTTGCCGGCCAGCTCCTCGAGCTTGTTCGCCGCCTCGGCCCGCTTGGCCTTGACGCCGCGGACCTGGGCGGCCTCCTCTATCAGGCGGCGGCGCTGATCGGGGGTGCAGCTGACGATGTTGTCGATGTCACGCTGGTCGACGATCGCGTAGGAGTCGGTGGTCAGTCCGGTCGACGACAGCACGTCCATCAGGTCGTGCCGGCGCACGCGGCTCTTGTTCAGGAAGTAGTCGCTGCCCCCGCTCCGGTCCACCCGACGGCGGATCGCCACGTCCTCGTAGTCGACCGGGAGCCGGTGCTCCGCGTCGTCGATGACGATCGTGACCTCGGCCTCGTTCGCCCGGGCCCGGCGCTGGCCGCCGGAGTAGATGACCTCCTCCATCTTGCGGCCGCGGACCTCCTTCGCGTTGCGCTCACCGAGCACCCACTTGAAGGAGTCAACGATGTTGCTCTTGCCGGACCCGTTGGGCCCGACGATCGCAGTGACGCCGGTGTCGAACGTGATGTCGGTCTGCCTGGCGAAGGTCTTGAACCCCGCCAGCCGGATGGAGCGTAGGCGCACCTGATTTGCAGATTAACAGCAGTTGTCGTGGTTGGCTGCCATGGGAGCTACAAGATACGGGTTGGGACCGCGATCAGGCGCCGGGCGGCGCCGTCTCGACGGCCGCGGGCTCGGGCGCCGCTTCCGGCGTCGGCTCGGCCGGCGGCTCTTCGGTCTTGCGCCGCCGCGGGCGGCGCCGGGGCTTGGCCTCGGCCTCGGCCGGCGGCGCCTCGACGGGCTCCGGCGGCGCCTCGG
>DASYBH010000264.1:0-2263 GCA_036500885.1 Candidatus Dormiibacterota bacterium | reverse complement strand
GGCCGCACTTCGAGTGGCGCGGCCTCGGCTTCATCTCCCTGTCCGCGCTCGCCATTCGGGAGGAGTACGCGAGGTTCGACGCGGAGCTGCGCTTCGAGGTGCCCGGGGTGCGGGTCGCCGACCCCAAGGCCTGCCAGTGCGGAGAGGTGCTGAAGGGCGTGCTCAAGCCCTGGGAGTGCAGGGTCTTCGGAACCGCCTGCACGCCGGAGACGCCGATCGGGACCTGCATGGTCTCGTCGGAGGGCGCCTGCGCCGCCTACTACAACTTCGGCCGCTTCTCCCGCGCCGAGTCGCGCCTGAAGGTGCTCCAGTAGGAGGTCGAGAGGATGCCCGCGAGTGAGCGGTCGCGCGTCGGGAAGTGGTCCGAGCAGGAGGTGCTGGACCGCATCGACGCGGTGCGGCGACGCGCGCCCAGGATCCGCGACGAGTGCATCACCATGGCGCACGGCGCGGGCGGCAGGGCGACGCACACCCTGGTCGAGGCGCTCTTCAGACCGGCCTTCGGCAACCCGACGGGCGACCAGGCGCTCGTCGACCTCGACGGCGCCGTGCTGGCGGTGACCACCGACTCCTACGTGGTCTCGCCGATCTTCTTTCCCGGCGGCGACATCGGCGAGCTGGCGGTCAACGGCACCGTCAACGACCTCGCGGTCGGCGGGGCCGAGCCCATCGCGATCACGGCGGGGTTCATCATCGAGGAGGGGCTGGCGATCGAGGACCTCCGGCGCGTGGTCGAGTCGATGGCGAGGGCCGCCGCCGCGGTGGGAGTCAGCCTCGTCGCCGGCGACACCAAGGTCGTTCCCCGTGGCAAGGGGGACCTCGTCTTCGTCAACACGACCGGGGTGGGCGTGGTGCGGGAACCGGGCCGGCTCGGGCTCGACCGGGTCGGCGCCGGGGATGGCGTCCTCGTGTCGGGCACGGTCGGCGACCACGGCACGGCCATCATGCTGGCCCGCGGCGACCTCGACATCGAGGCGGACCTGGCGTCGGACACGGCGGCGCTGCACGATCTCTGCCGCTCGATGCTGGCGGCCGGCGACGTGCGGTGGATGCGCGACGCGACCCGCGGCGGCGTTGCCACCGTGCTGAACGAGCTGGCCCAGGAGGCTTCGCTCGCGGTCGCGATTCGCGAGCACGCGATCCCGGTGCGCGAGGGGGTGCGGGGCGCCGCCGAGATCCTCGGCATCGATCCGCTCTACATGGCGAACGAGGGCAAGCTGGTGGCCGTGGTGGCGGCGGCGGACGTCGAGCCCGTGCTGGCCGCGATGCGCGCGCACCCGCTCGGCGCGGACGCGGCGACCATCGGCGAGGTTCGGCCCGAGCCTCCGGGCATGGTGCTCATGCACACGGCGTTCGGCGGCTCACGGGTCGTGGACATGCTGATCGGGGACCCGCTGCCGAGGATCTGCTGACTGCTGGCGGCGGCGCTCTACCGCAACGAGCGTCGCCAGAGCACGATCGACAGGGCGGTCACCAGCATGAGCGCCATGAGGATGCTCAGCTCGATGCCCTGGGGGTTCCAGTTGAAGGAACCTCCCTTGGCCTCCGCGGTGAGGAAGAGCACGCGCCGGATGATCGCGATCAGGCCGACCACGAGGAACGGCTCGGCGTCCAGGCTGCGGTCCCTGACGGTGATTCGGACGGTGTGCAGCAGCTCCGCGACGATGAACAGGATCAGGCTCTTGTCGAGCACCGTGAACAGGATCGTCAGCATCGAGCTCGGACCGCGGATGGCGGACACCACACCGGTCACGATGTCCACCAGCAACGCGGCCGCGATCCCCACGAGCACGACGCCGATCAGCACGTGGAGCCCGTCCTCGGCCAGCTCGAGGAGGTGGAGCAGCCGCGAGGTGAGGGGGTCGGGAAGGGCCGGCATCTCAGCAGCTCTCGCTCATGGTGGAGTCCTGGCGTTCACAGGCGACTCCCACGTTACGGAGCGGTCCGCCGCACCGGCCACCAGGGATCTCGGCGGGGTCAGGACTCCCGGAGGACCCGGGCGAACGCCCTGGCGTAGCGCGGATCGCCTGACCGCTCGCGCAGGACCCAGTACTCGGCGCCCCAGAAGAGGTAGGCGTCGAGCGGGAGCCGCTCCCGCCCGGCCCAGCCCAGGCACCGGTTGTAGTTCTCGATCAGCCGCTCCGGCAGGCAGCTGTACATGCCGCGCTCAGGAGGGTTCGGGGGAGTCGTCACCGTCTCCCACGGCTCCGCCTGACCCTCGGTGATCATCAGCCGCCGGCCGTTCGCGCGAGCCCACGCGAAC
>DASYBH010000263.1:0-10639 GCA_036500885.1 Candidatus Dormiibacterota bacterium | reverse complement strand
CGTCGCGGCCGATGACCGGGTCGAGCTTGCCGGCCGCGGCGGCGGCGGTGAGGTCGCGGCCGTAGCGCTCCAGGGCCTGGTACTTGGACTCCGGGTTCTGGTCGGTGACGCGCTGGTTGCCGCGCACGCCGCGCAGCGCCTTCAACAGGCCGTCGTGCGTCACACCGGCGCGCTTGAGCGCCGGCGTCTCGACCAGCGCCAGCAGCAGGTGCTCGGTCGAGATGTAGTCGTCCTTCAGCCGCTCGGCCTCGCGCTCCGCCTGCTCCAGGACCAGGTTGAGGTCACCAGACAGGTACGGCTGACCGGAGCCGCGCAGCTTGGCGAGGCGTTCGATCTCCGACACTAGCGCCGCCTCGAGGCCTCCCGGCGCGACGCCCGACGCCTCCAGCAGCGGCCGGGCGATGCCCTCCCGCTCGCGAACCAGCGCGAGCAGCAGGTGCTCCGGTTCGATGGCCTGCTGGCCGCTCTCATGTGCCGTCCGAGCGGCGGTTTGCAGGGCTTCCTGGGCTTTCTCCGTAAAGCGATCCAAACGCATGTTCAGCTAGGTGATTCCCCTTCGGGCCGGATTTCACACATCGCGCCCGCACGAGCGATGGGGCCGTATGAGGGAAGACGACCTGCCCCTCCTGACCCCCCGGCAGATGAGGGGGAACGCCGGACTTTCTACGATGGATCTCACCCATGCCCGAGCTGCCTGAGCTGGAGGCGCTCCGCGTCCAGCTCGGCCCTCGCCTGGAGGGCCGGTTGGTCACCGCGGTCGACGTGAACCCGAAGAGTGGGCACCTCCTCCGCTATCCACCGGAAACCTTCGCCCACGAGCTGCCCTATCGCAGGTTCACGCGCACGTGGCGGCGAGGCAAGCACCTCGTGTTCGACCTGGAGCTGGCCCGTGGGGGCGAGCTCCGCCACCTGTTGATCAACCCGATGCTGGGCGGCCGGTTCCACCTCGTTGACGCGGACACGAAGGTTCCGGCGACGCGCGTGTTCTCCCTGCGGCTGGAGGGCGGCGACGAGCTGCGCTACCTCGACTTCCGGGACATGGGCCGGATCTACTGGACCGCGGACCCGGCCAGGGACGTGCCCGCGTGGCAGGAGCTGGGCCCGGAGGCAGACGCGGTGGCGGACGAGGGACTCGACCCCTTTCGCAAGCGGCTGCGCCGGTACCGGGACGAGCTGAAGGACCTGCTGCGCAACCAGGCATTCCTGGCCGGCATCGGCAACGCGTACTCGGACGAGATCCTGTGGGAGGCGAAGCTGCTGCCGCTGCGCCGGCGATCGTCCCTGAAGCCTGACGACGAGGCGGTGCTGTACGAGGCGATCCCGGCCGTGCTTCGGCGATCGATCGAGGCGATCCTGGCCAATCCCGATTACGACGAATCCAAGCAGAACCGCAGCTTCATGCGAGTGCACGGAAGGGGCGGCAAGGAGTGCCCGCGCTGCGGCCATCGCGTCAGCCAGCTGGGCTCGAACCGCGAGCCGCTCAACTTCTGCCGGGGCTGCCAGCGCTAGGGCCGTCTTAGGCCGTCGACCTCAACCACCTTGTCGCGGCCCCGCTCGCCGGCCACCAGTGCGACCGCTGACGCCCGGACGCCGAGACCGCGGGCGATCGCCCTCACCAGCGCCCGGTTGGCCGCGCCCTCCACGGCGCGGGCGGTGACCCAGACGTGGAGCGTCTCTCCCTCCCACTCGACGCGCTCCCGTGAGGCGCCCGGGTGAGCGCGGACCGTGATCCTCATCGTGAGGCGTGCATTGTCTGTCAATCGGCGCCGGCCAGCCGGACCGGCTGACCTGGTTGACCTCCAGGCTGGCCGCGAGTGCGGCGACCGCGAAGCCGATCGGGCATCCCAGCGAAGCCACCAGGACATCCAACCCCGGGACCGCTGGCACCCGGCGGATCGTCGTTGTGGCGGCGAAGGCGTCGCCAGGGCCGGCAGCGTGGTGCAGGTCCGCAACCAGGAGGTCGAAGCTGGTCCTCGGGTCGAAGACCACCGTGAGTGAGCGGGCGGCGGGTACGAAGCGGACATGGCGCACCGGAGGGTGGGCGGCGAGCCAGCAGGCCAGGGCCAGGCCGTCCTTCGCCATTTCCTCGGGCAGCCGCAGCCGCACCCTGCCGGCGATGCAGTGCACGACCAGGGCCCTGAGGTCGGCCGAAACCAGTCGCATGGGTGTCTGATCCGGGCGGTCCTGCTGGGCCGGCGCGTACCTGCTGTGGGGGATGTGATCGGTGACCATGGCAAGGATATCCTAGCAGACATTATTAGGCCTGCCGAAAAAATATTTCCCGGGGCGCCCGGATTCTCGACATCGCCCGTCCCCCGCCGGCCACCAGGTCCGGCGGCCGGGCCTCCCTTGACAGCACGTCCGGCCGCGGAGTACCAACGGTTCGTCTCGTGCGGCTCGACTCACGCGGAGGTGGTACACACATGGCGGAGCACGTCCTGGAACGCGGCAGGGTGCACTACAAATGGGACAGGAGCCTGACGCCGGCCATCGAGGTCGAGCCCGGCGACATCGTCCACTTCGAGACCGAGGAGGTCACCGACGGCCAGGTCTCGCCCGGCACCCCGGCATCAGCCCTCGGCTCCCTCGACTTCAACCGGCTCTACCCGCTCGCGGGCCCGGTCTTCGTCAAGGGCGCGGAGCCGGGGGACGTCCTCGAGGTCGAGATGCTCAGCCTGAAGCCGCTCGACTGGGGCTGGACGGGCATCCTGCCCGGGCTCGGGCTGCTGGCCGAGGATTTCACGGAGCCGTACGTCCGCTACTTCGACCTCACCAACGGCGAGTACGCGGAGCTGCGCGAGGACATCCGTATTCCGCTCCACCCGTTCTGCGGGACCATGGGCGTGGCCACCGACGAACCGGGTCAGCTCGACGTGCTGCCGCCGACCAAGGGCGCCGGCAACATCGACACCCGACACCTCCACACCGGCACGAAGCTGTACCTGCCGGTGTTCGTGCCGGGCGCGCTGTTCTCGGCCGGAGACTGCCACGCGGCCCAGGGCGACGGCGAGGTCTGCGTGACCGGCATCGAGTGCCCGATGGCGTTCAGCCTGCGCTTCGACGTGAAGAAGGGCCGCAGCCTGAAGCCCTGGCGCTACCAGTTCGTGACGCCACCCGGACCCCTCCAGCCGCGGTACGACGAGAAGGGCTACTTCGCCGCCGCGGCGCTGGGCCCCGACCTGATGGAGAACGCGAAGAACGCCATCCGCGACGTGATCGACTGGCTGGTGGTCCAGAAGAACCTCAGCCGCGAGGACGCCTACGTCCTGTGCAGCCTCGCCGCCGACCTGAAGATCAGCCAGATCGTGGATCAGCCCAACTTCGGCGTGTCGGCGTACCTGGCCCTGAGCGTGTTCACGACCTGACGGCCCGGGCGCCGGCGGCGACCGGCAGCCGCGGCCGGCTGCCGGTCACCTCGCCGCGTCGCGCCACATCAGCCAGATCGGGGGGCCGTCCCGGCCCAACCGCTGCTCCTCCAGGATGCGGAAGCCGTGCCGCTCGTACAGCGGCGTGTTGCGTGGGTTGGAGTTCTCCAGGTAGGCCGGCATACCCTCCCGGTCACACACCGAGAGCCGGTCGCGGAGGAGCGCGCCACCCGCGCCACGACCCTGCGCCGGCGGATCGACGGCCAGCTCGGAGAGGTACCAGTGCGGCGTGCGCGGGTGCTTCGCCCCGAGGGCCAGGAGCGCCGGCACCACCTCCGGCAGGCGCCGGAGGCCGATTGCGTGTATCAGCCCGGGCAGCTGCCCGAGGTGCCGCAGCTGCGTCGCTCCCCGCCCCGGCGGCGCCCACAGCGCCACGCCGGCGCCGTCCACGGTGAGGTACATGTGGCCCAGCGGCGCCGCCATTTCGACGGCCAACCGAAACAGCCATCCGAGCGCGCGCTCGCGCCCATCGTCCTGACGCACCACCCAGTTGACCACCGGGTCGGCGTCGAATGCCCGCCGCAGTATCTCCCGCACGCGGGCGACATCGGCGACCGTGGCGCGTCGGACGGCAGTCACAGCGGTCCTCAGCCGAGGGCGGACCCAGGCGGGGCGCCGGCCAGCACCGCCTCGGCGCGCTGCCTGACGCCCTCGCTCATCTCCGGGTGCGTCAGGACGTAGAAGCGCCCGCTGCGGATGGCGTCGACGACGTGTCCGGCCACCTGGGCCGGGTCCATGCCCGTCTCCACGAGGTGGCGGACCAGTTCCCGTGCCTGCTGGTTCGCGGGATCGGGCTCCGGGGGCGGTCCGAGCTCGGCCGGCCGGTTGCGGTCGGCCTCGGTGATGCGAGTCCGCACCCAGCCCGGGCACAGCACCGAGACGCCGACCCGCGCGCCACGGGCCGCGAGCTGGAGGTGGAGGCTCTCGGTCAGCGCCACCACCGCATGCTTCGTGACGCTGTACGGACCCAGCACGCCGGTGATGAGGCCCGCGATCGACGCCGTGTTCACCACGTGGGCCGCGTCCTGCTCGAGGAGCACGGGCACGAACGAGCGCAGCCCGTTGATGACGCCCCACAGGTTCACGCCGATCACCCACTCCCACTCCGCGCGCGTCATCTCCCAGACCGGTCTGCTCAACCCCGTCACGCCTGCGTTGTTGCAGACGACGTGCACCGCGCCGAACGCGTCCAGCGCACGGTCCCGGAGGGCGTCAACCTGCTCCTCGCTGGACACGTCGGTGGTGACCGGCAGGACGGTGGCGCCCCTGCCGGCCAGCAGGTCCGCCGCCTCCGCGAGCGCCGGAGCCTCGACATCGGCCATGACGACACGCATTCCCTCGCCTGCGAACCGCTCGCTCAGCGCGAACCCGATGCCGCTGGCCGCGCCCGTGACCACGGCCACGCGCCCCGATCCGACGACGTCGCTCTCCTGGTCCATCCGAGCTCGCTGCCTCCTCGTCCCGTATCGACTGCGTTCCTGCGCAGTATCCCACCGCGCCCGTCGACGACGTCCAATGGGCGTGATTTCGCCCCACACTATTGGCAGTGCGAAGCAGGCTCTCGCAGGCGCTCCTCGACAACCTGGCGATGGCCTGGTCACAGCTCGACCGCGCTCGACCACGTCACCACGAGGAGGTGCCCGGGCTCCTGCGCGCCCTCGACGAGTGGATGCGGTGGGCCATGCGCGTCGATGACGAGCTGCTCGGCGCCCTGGGCGCCGCGTATGCGACCACCCGGGAGGTCCACCCCGGCGGGCTGCCGATCCCCGGCGTCCGCCACGCCTACGACCTGACCGAACGCCAGGGCCACTCCCTCGACATGCTGGTGACGGTCACCGCGGGCTCGCCCGCGATCCTCTACGAGGTCGTCTGGCGGAGGTACGAGGAGCTGCCGCTTCCCGACGGCGACACCGAGGGCGGCGAGGCCTACCGGCTCCACCTGGCGAGCCAGCCTGCACGCACGTCCGCCGCCCAGGTGACCACCTTCCTGCTCAGCAGCTCGGTCGCGTCCGGCGAGTAGCTCTCGCGCACCCTCTAAGATCGAGCGCGGTGATCCAGGTCCTCCAGGGGGCGGCCGGTGTAGTCGTGATCGTGGCCACCCTGCTCGACGTCTTCCAATCGGTCGTGACGCCCCGGCCCATGGCCGGGCGGGTGCGGATCAGCCGGTACGCCACGCTCGTGCTCTGGCGCCTCTGCCGGTGGCTGGCGCTCCGGCGGCAGGACGCCCGGAGGCGCGAGACGCTGCTGGGGAACTTCGGACCGGCCATGGTCCTGGTGTACCTGGTGCTCTGGCTGCTGCTCCTGATCCTCGGCTACGGTCTCGTGCTGAACGCGCTGGCCGACCAGATCCACCCCCATCCCGACCTGAGTGGGTCGCTGTACTTCGCCGGCACATCCCTCTTCACCATCGGCTTCGGCGACTACGTCGGTGTCACCAGGACCGCGCGCGCCGTCTCGATCGCCGCCGGGGGGACGGGCCTGGCGGTGCTCGCCCTGGTGATCACGTTCCTCTTCAGCCTGTACGGCGCCTTCCAGCGTCGGGAGGTGGCCGTGGTGACGCTGGAGGCGGGAGCCGGCGCTCCACCGTCGGGGGTGACGCTGCTCGAGACCTTCGCGCTGGCCGGCATCGTCGACCAGCTGGCCGGCGTCTTCAGGCGCTGGCAGGCGGCGGCCGCCGAGATCCTGGACAGCCACCTCGCCTACCCGATCCTGGCGTACTTCCGCTCCAGCCACGACAACGACTCGTGGGTCAGCTCGCTCGGAGCGGTCATGGACGCGGCCACGCTGATGCTGACGACCGTCGACGCCGGGGACTCGCCCGCGATGACGGGCGTGAAGGGTTGGGCCAAGCTCAGCCGGGCGGTGCTGGGCCACTGCATCGAGGACATGGTCATCTACTTCGATCTGCCCGACGAACGCGACGTCGGGGTCGAGCGCGAGGACTACGTGCTGGCGCGCGAGCGGCTGGAGCGGGCCGGCTACCAGCTGCGGCCCGAGCCGGACGGCTGGGAGGCGTTCCGTACGATGCGCGCCGAGTACGCCGGCCGGGTCAACGCCCTGGCGGCGTTCTGGGCCTCCCCGCCGGCCCTGTGGATCGGCGACGTGGCCCTGCGCCATGGAGGCGCCCACGGCGACCGGCCGTCACCGGGGCCGCGGCCGAACAGACGACGCCGCACGACCGGTTCCTGACATCTAAAATCCGGAGCGGATGCCAAACCTCCTCGCGGGTGAGAGCATGGTCCTCCCGCCGATCCGCAGGCACTGGATCGTCTTCGTGAAGGACCTTCGGTGGCCTGTGGTGCTGGTGCTCGCGCTGTTCATCGTCGTCGACGGCGTGCTGTCCAGTGTCATCAGCGGTGACGTTCGCGTGCTGATCACGCTCGTCGGGATCCTGGTGCTGTGCGTTGCGGGCTATTCGGTCTGGTTCAACTGGAAGACGGCCAGCCTCACGGTGACCGACCAGCGCGTGATCCTGGAGGAGGGGGTCCTCCTCCGCACCAGCAAGGTGATACCGCTCGATCGTGTCCAGGACGTATCGACCAAGCAGACCCTGTTCGGCCAGCTGCTGGACTACGGCAGCATCGAGATCGACACCGCCGGGGCCATCCCCAACGAACTGTTCAGCTACGCGGCTCATCCGGAGCTGCTGCGCGATCAGGTCTTCATGCTCTCCGAGCAGCTCCGTCGTGGACTCTAGACGAGTGATTCCAGCGGAATCACTCGTCCAGGGCGTCGCGGGCGTGCCCCGCTTCTGATCAGCGGATGAAGGAGCTCACCTCGCTGGCGAGCGCCTCCGGCTGCTCGTACGGGAGCATGTGGCCGGCGTCTTCGATGCGTGTCACCGTCGAGCACGGGAGCAGGTCGCCCCAGCGATCGGCGTAGACCGGCGCCACCAGGCGGTCGTCGCCGCCCCAGGCGACGAGCGTGTCGACCCTCGCGCGGTACAGCCGCTTGGACAGCCGGCGGTTGGGGATTGGGAAGAGTATCTTGCCGGCCGTGCCCAGGCGGCGAGCGTTGAGCACGAAGAAGTCCCGCAGCGCCTCCTCGTCCGAGAAGTCCATGCCGCCGGTCAGCAGCGCCGCACCCCGTGACGGGTCGTGGAACAGCACGTCGCCGAACTCGAACGGCAGGAACGAGAACAGGTCGGGGATCGGGTGCTCGTCTAGCCACAGGCCGAGGGCGTCGACCAGCACCAACCGATGCAGGGCCCGCGGAGCCAGGCACGCCATCTCCGCCGCGATCATGCCGCCCATCGAGTGCCCGATCAGCGCGGGCCGGCTCCCGCCCAGTCCCAGCGCCTCCACGACATCCCAGCCGTGCAGCGCGAAGTCCAGCATGTCCTCCAGCAGCTCCTCGCCGGTGGACTCGCCGTAGCCCGGCAGCTCCGGCGCCACCACGTGGTGGTGCTCGGCCAGGCGCTCCAGGAACGTGTGCTCCTCGAGCAGGCCGGCGACACCGTGCAGGAACACGACGGGCTGGCCATCCTCCGGGCCGGCCTCCAGCACCCGCACCCGGGCGCCCTTCTGCGTCTCCAGCGTCCGCGTGTTCACCGAGCCGCCTCCACGGGCTGCTGAGGCTGGGGCTGCGCCCGGTCCTGGAGCGGATGGATCCACCAGCGGTCGTCGCCCTCCCATTCCGGCCACATGTTGCGCAGCTTCGGCAGCACACGCTCGGCGAACAGCCGGCTGGAGTGGCGGGTCTTCTCGTCGGGCTGGTTGCCGTTGTGGAGCAGGCAGAAGACGTGGCCGACGCGCAGGCTCTTGATCAGCTCCTCCATCCGCTGGCGCACCGTCTCCGGGCTCCCCGCGATGACCATGCCCCTGTCGATGAGGTCCTTCCAGGTGACGTTCTGGAACAGGAGCTGGTTCTCGCGGCGCAGCATCGTCAGCGTGCCCTGCTTGATCGTCTTGACGGTGCGGTAGCCGGGCGGGTCGGCGAACCCCGGGTATATCCGCAGGCAGCGGTTGTAGAAGTACAGGATGTGCTCGGCGTAGAGCTTCTCCGCCTCCGCGTCGGTGTCCGCCACGGCGATGATCTGGGCGAAGGCGGCGCGGTATGGCGACTCGTCCTTGCCCCTGGCGGCCACCTGCTCCCAGTAGCTGTCGAGCAGCATCTTGCCCGCCTTGTAGCCGCCGAATGACAGGTACGAGTAGTTGTAGTCGTGGTCCAGGCAGAAGTCCCACGTCTCCACCGACCCGCCGCCCGGAATGTAGACCGGCGGGTGCGGCTTCTGGATCGGCTTGGGCCAGCAGTTGACCCAGCGCAGCTGGTTGTACTTGCCGTCGAAGGCGAACGGCTCCTCGGCCGCCCACGCCCGCACGATCAGCTCGTGGGCCTCCTGGTACTTGTCCCTGGTCAGGGCCGGTATCTGCCCATAGCAGAAGTTCGTGTCCATCGGGGTGCCGACCGGGAAGCCGGCGACGAGCCGGCCGCCCGAGATCACGTCCAGCATGGCGAACTCCTCCGCCACCCGGATCGGCGGGTTGTACAGCGCGATGGAGTTGCCGATGACGCAGATGGCCGCGCGCGACGTGCGCCGGGCCAGGCCGGCGGCGATGATGTTGGGCGACGGCATCAGCCCGTAGCCGTTCTGGTGGTGCTCGTTGACGCCGACCCCGTCGAAGCCCAGGGTTTCCGCGTACTCGAGCTGGTCCATGTACTCGTGGTACAGCGCGTGGCCCTTGACCGGGTCGTACAGGGTGTTCGGGATGTCCACCCACACCGAGCGGTGCTTCTCCCGGAAGTCGTCGGGCAGGTGCGGCCAGGGCATCAGGTTGAACCAGGTGAACTTCACAGGACTCCCTCCGGGTGGTCTCCGCCGAACGTGCGCCTCTGAGCACTCTATCGCTTGACGGCCGCGCAGTCAGCCCTTTACGACACCCGAAGGAGACCCATTCTCAGCCTCTGGGCTCGGGCGCCGCGTGGCGGGGCAGCACCCAGCTCGCCAGCGCCGCGCCCCCCAGGATCGCGACGATCCCGGCCAGCGACGGCACCAGGGGCACCACGTAGAGCGGCGCCGCCATCATCTTCAGCGCGACCAGCGCGAGCAGGACGACCAGCGCGGGCTGGAGGTACCGGAAGCGCAGCATCAACCCCTCGACCAGGAAGTACAGGGAGCGCAGCCCCAGCACCGCGAGCACGTTCGAGCCGAGGGCGAGGAGCGGGCTCCTCGTCATGGCGAAGACCGCCGGGATCGAATCGGTGGCGAACATGACGTCGGTGACGGCGACCAGCAGGATCGCCAGCAGCAGCGGCGTCGCCACCCGGCGGCCGGACACCACCGACGTCAGGCGTCCGCGGTCGTAGGAGCCGGACACCCGAAGCCAGCGGCGCAGCGCGAGCGCGATACCGGGCGCGGCCGGCTCCTCCGGCTCGCCCGACGAGCGCGCGAAGCGAGCGGCCGCGAGCAGGAGGACCCCTCCGAAGACGTACGTCAGCCAGTCGAAGCGGTCGAGCAGGGCGCTGCCGGCCAGGATGAGGATGGACCGCATCACGATCGCGCCCAGCGAGCCGAGGAACAGCACGCGGTAGCGCAGGTTGCAGGGCACGGCGAGGCTGGCGATCACCGCCACGAACACGAAGACGTTGTCCACGGAGAGAGACCACTCGACGGCGTAGCTCGCGAGGAACTGCAGGAGCGCGCCGCCGCCCAGCACCGCCCAGACCACCAGGCCGCAGCCGACGGCCAGCGCCACCCACCCTCCCGTCCAGCGCGCGGCCTCGGCGAGCGATATCTCGCGCGGCCGGCGGTGTATCCAGAGATCAGCGGTCAGGCAGAGGGTCAGAAGGACCAGCATTCCGGTCCAGAGCAACGGCTGAGGGACCGTCGGCATCAGAAGCGGAACCTCCACGAAGACATGCCCCTACCGCCAGAAAGTGGACGTAGGCACACCGCGCGCCACCGCCGCCCCGGCCATCCTACCTCAGCGGTGCGCGCCGAAACGGCAGGGAAGACGACTTGTCCCCCCTCACCCCCCGGACTGATGAGGGGGGTAGGTCCCGGCCGCGGGTCAGACCTCGGGCGGCGGCGACACCGTCGGCTCCGCCTCTCCGAGCGACCCCGCGAACTGCGGCAGCTTCTCGCCCCCCTGCACCCGGACGCGGGTCCAGGTGAGGCGGTCGCCCCAGGTGTGGCCGACTCCCCCCACCTCGGTCGTGGCGGACTCGAACCCGGCGTGCTGGGTGGCCGCGACCACCCCGGCGCTGAACTTCCC